>USFX01000271.1 GCA_900553965.1 uncultured Prevotella sp. | reverse complement strand
CCCGCCGTGACACTCTCCTGCCCCAGCTCCGCCGCGGCTATGTCACCGCTGAGCCCGTGGAGGTAGACACCGGTGACACAGGCGTCGCGCCGGCTGTAGCCGCGGGCCAGCAGGGCTGTGATGATGCCCGTCAGGACATCTCCGCTGCCCGCCGTGGCCATGCCCGGATTACCCGTCGGATTGAACGCCACGTGTCCGTCGGGCATACATACCGCCGTATAGCGGCCCTTGATGATGACGTATGCCTGAAGCCTCTCAGCCAGACGGCGCGCCTTCGTGAGCCGTTCGTAGCTGTCGGCGGAATGGCCGTCAAGACGGTCGAACTCCTTCGGATGGGGCGTGAGGATGATTTCCTTGGGCAGCTGCTGTATCCAGGCGCGGTGATTGCCCAGTATGTTGATGGCGTCGGCGTCGGCCACGATGGGACACTGCGTCCGTCGGAGCTGCGCGATGAGGGCGATGGCCGTCGTCTCGTTCATGCCGAGGCCGGGGCCTATGCCGAGGGCGTCGAAGTCCTCCGTGTCGACCGGTTCGGTGAAGACGGCCTCATCGGCGTCCGGCTGGACGATGGCCTCGGGCACGGAAATCTGGGTTATGACGTTGTTGCACCGCGGCGAGTGGACCGTCACCTTTCCCGCGCCGGCCCGCAGACACGCCCTTGCGGCCAGCACGGCCGCTCCGCCCATGCCGTAGCTGCCGGCCACGAGCAGCGCGCTGCCCATCTGGCCCTTGTGGGCGAACTCCGGACGGGGGCGCAGGAGCGCGCGCACCTCACTCTCCTCAACGATGTGATATTGCGCCTCGATGGCCTCCATGCCCTCGCGGCTCAGCCGTATGTCCAGGACGCGGAGCTCACCGATGAACGGCTGATACTCGGCGAAAAGGAAAGAGAGCTTCCGGTGCTGGAGGGTGAGGGTGAGATCGGCACGGATGATGTTTGACCTTATATTATATGTGTTGTCCTCCGTCATGAGTCCGGAGGGCATGTCAATGCTCACCACGCGGCAGGGCGAGGCGTTGATGTACTTCACCAGCGAGGCGAAACCGCCCGCGAGGGGCTTGTTCAGTCCCGAACCGAACAGGCCGTCGATGACCAGTGTCTCGGCCGTGAGCTGCGGCGGGTCAAACTCCTGGGTCACCTCGGTCAGCTGTTTCAGACGCCGGCATTCTGAGAGACGCGCCTTGTTGGCCGAGCAGTCGTCCGAAAGATGGCCGGAGATGTTGAAGAGATACACCGTCACGGCGTAGCCCTCCTCCGACAGCATCCGCGCCACGGCAAGCGCGTCGCCGCCGTTGTTGCCCGGACCGGCGAAGACAACCATCGGCGTATCGTTGTGCCATCGGTCCGTAATCGCACGGGTGATGGCCCTGGCGGCACGCTCCATCAAGTCGACGGATTTGATAGGTTCGTGCTCTATAGTGTACTTATCAAGCTCATGTATCTGAGCACTCGTGAAGATCTTCATACGGCAAAAATACAAAATTAATACTATTCGGTGACTATTCTTTGACGGATTTTTACTAATTTTGCCGCAAATATTAAGTTTTTCCACCATGAGTATAGTCAAAATCAAGGACAAGGTGTTTGAAACATCCATTTCCGAAGCTGAAATCAAGCAGCGCGTGAAGGCCGTGGCAGACGAGATCAACCGTGACATGGCCGGCCGCAACCCGCTTCTGCTGGCCGTCCTGAACGGCTCGTTCATATTCGCCGCCGACCTCATGCGCGAGCTGACAATCCCCTGCGAGATCTCGTTCGTCAAACTGGCGTCCTATCAGGGAACGACATCGACGGGAAAGATAAAGGAAGTCATCGGCATCAACGAGGACCTGACCGGCCGCGACGTCATCATCGTCGAGGACATCGTGGAGAGCGGTCTCACCATGAAGCGCATGACCGAGAGCCTCGGCACGCGCAATCCGGCGTCGGTCAGCATCTGCACGCTGCTGCTGAAGCCGGAACGGCTGAAGGCGTTCTTCAGCAGGTCGCGGTCGTAGGCGCGGCCCTCGCGGCCTGCCAGA
>USFX01000270.1 GCA_900553965.1 uncultured Prevotella sp. | reverse complement strand
TTACCCCACTTAAAGGCTTCCATGCGAGTTCTGCAACACCCTCTTGGGGTGGGTTGTTAGGTTGTAGTTCTCCCCCACCCGGGGCAAAATCATTAAAAAAGTAGAAAATTTGCTTTATATATAATGTGGTGGCGAAAGTTTTGCTTACTTTTGCACCCCAAAGAAGTAAATATATCGATTATGCAGAAGAATTTAGTGATAGTCGAGTCACCGGCCAAGGCCAAGACGATAGAGAAGTTTTTGGGCGATGACTATAAGGTGATGTCCAGCTACGGCCATATCCGCGACCTAAAGAAAAGGGCGCTCAGCGTCGACATGGACACTCTGGAACCCGACTACGAGATACCCGAGGAGAAGGAAAAGGTTGTGCGCGACCTCAAGGCCAACGCCAAGAAGGCCGAGAAAGTCTGGCTGGCGTCCGATGAGGACCGTGAGGGAGAAGCCATTTCGTGGCACCTCTGCGAAGTGCTCGGTCTCGATGAGGCCAAGACCAACCGCATCGTGTTCCACGAAATCACCAAACCCGCCATCCTTGAGGCCATCAAGAACCCGCGGCGGCTGGACATGAACCTCGTCAACGCGCAGCAGGCGCGCCGCGTCCTGGATCGCATCGTGGGCTTCAAGCTCTCGCCCGTGCTCTGGCGCAAGGTCAAGCCGTCGCTGTCGGCCGGCCGTGTCCAGAGCGTCGCCGTGCGTCTCATCGTCGAGCGCGAGCGCGAGATAAAGAACTTCCGCAGCGAGACCTACTACCGTGTCAACGGCGTCTTCGCCCTGACCAATCCCGACGGCTCCGCCACCGAGGTGAAGGCCGAACTGTCAACACGCTTCAAGACCCATGACGAGGTGACGGCGTTCCTCGAAAAGTGCAAGGACGCCACGTTCACCATCGACTCCATAACCAAGAAACCGCTCCGCCGCACGCCCGCCCCGCCGTTCACGACGTCGACCCTCCAGCAGGAAGCCGCACGCAAGCTGGGCTTCACCGTGAGCCAGACCATGATGGTGGCGCAACACCTCTACGAGAGCGGACGCATAACGTACATGCGTACCGACTCCGTGAACCTCTCGTCGCTCTGTCTCGCCGCCTCGAAAGAAGAAATCATCGGCACGTGGGGTGAACGCTACAGCCATCCGCGGCAGTATCAGACACACTCAAAGGGAGCGCAGGAGGCCCACGAGGCCATCCGCCCGACATACATGAACGCCACGTCGATAGAGGGAACGGCACAGGAGAAGCGCCTCTACGACCTGATATGGAAGCGCACCGCCGCCAGCCAGATGGCCGACGCTGAGATAGAGAAGACGACGGTCGTCATCGGCATCACTTCTCCCTCAGCCCCCACAGGTGACGGAGACGGGACCTGCACCTTCGTCGCCACCGGCGAGGTTGTCACCTTCGACGGCTTCCTCAAGGTCTACCGCGAGTCCGACGGCGACGACGACCAGACACAGGACGACGACCAGACGCGCCTCCTGCCGCCCATGCACAAGGGACAGGAGCTCGTGCGCCGCGAGATAACGGCCACCGAACGCTACAGCCAGAGCCCGTCACGCTACACCGAGGCAAGCCTCGTCCACAAGCTCGAAGAGCTGGGCATCGGACGGCCGTCGACATACGCCCCGACCATCAGCACCATACAGCAGCGAGACTACGTCCACAAGGGCGACCGAAAGGGCGAGGAGCGCGAATATACCGTTGACACGCTCAAGGGCAAGATCATCGTCCGGACCGTGCGCCACGAGATGGCCGGCAGCGACAAGGGCAAGCTCCTGCCTACGGACATCGGCATCGTGGTCAACGACTTCCTCATGAAATATTTCCCCGGAATCATGGACTATAACTTCACGGCGAAGGTGGAGCACCGCTTCGACGAGATTGCCGAAGGCGGGGAGAAGTGGACCGACATGATGAAGGACTTCTACCGCGACTTCGAGCCCACCGTCGAGAACTCCCTCAACACCCGTTCCGAACACAAGGCCGGCGAGCGCCAGCTCGGCAACGAGCCCGGCAGCGGACGCCCCGTCTTCGTGAAGATAGGACGCTACGGCCCCGTCGTCCAGATA
>USFX01000269.1 GCA_900553965.1 uncultured Prevotella sp. | reverse complement strand
TATGCGAGCGCGAGGATTGCCCCGGCCCCATCTTGAGCGACGGGAAAGGCATCAGAGCTTGGTCGGAGAGTGTCGGAGAGCCGAAAGGACGCATCCCCATCGCCACCATCCGGCGCACAAGAGGATGGTCAGGGTCTATGCGGGACGAACCGAGGCGGAACGAACGCGCCTTCAGTTCGCTGTGGACATGGCTCCGGATGATGTCAAACAGCTCCTCATTGGTGTACAGTTCGTTTGACCTGACGTCTATCACAAAGCGGCATTCGTCCGGCACGACGTTGTGCTGGGTGCCCGCATTGACCACCGTTACGCTCATCTTCACCGGCCCGAGCAGCTCACTGACACGGTCGAAACGCCAGTCCCGCAGCCAAACGAGGTCGTCAAGAGCCTCATAAATCGCGTTCACGCCCTCGTTACGGGCGGCATGGCCGGACTTTCCGTGAGCCACACCGTCGATGACCATGAGCCCTTTCTCTGCCGTTGCAGGCTGCATTCCCGTCGGTTCGCCGACAATTGCAACATCTATCGGCGGCAACATCGGCAGTACGCGGCTGATTCCGTCTCGCCCCGATACCTCCTCTTCGGCCGATGCGAGATACACCATATTATATGTTCTGTCCTCTTCGGACACTGTTTCGGACACCGCCCTGAACGCCTGCAGCAGTGAGACAAGGCCTCCACCGCAGTCGTTGCTGCCCAATCCGTAGAGGCGGTCGCCTTCCAACGACGGCTCAAACGGGTTTCGCGTCCACGTCTCAACGGGCTTCACCGTATCTATATGAGCGTTCAGCAGCAACGTCGGACGGCTCTCGTCATAGTCCCGCGACACCGTCCACACATTGTTGCCTTCGCGCCGGCATTCCATCCCGTGGTCTCTCATGAACGTCTCCATGACGTCTGCGGCACGCGCCTCGTCACGGCTCACCGACGGCGTGGCAATCAGCCATTTGAGCAGTTCAACGGCCTCAGCCGTATATTTACTTATCTGTTCCATAACATCAGTATTATTCAGAAGTCGAAAATGAGCTAATCAAAAATCGAAAGTGAGCTGATTTCCGCCCAAAAGATTATAGCTGCGGCGATGGAATGGGGTTATTCCGAACTCACGGATAGCCTCCCGGTGCTTCTTCGTGGGATAGCCCTTGTTGCTCTGCCAGTCATATTGGGGATACTGTCGGGCCAGTTCGGCCATGTAATCGTCGCGATAAGTCTTCGCAAGGATGCTGGCCGCAGCGATGGAAAGATATTTCCCGTCGCCCTTGACAATGGTCGTATAAGGCAAATTCCGGTAGGGCTTGAAGCGGTTTCCGTCGACAATCACGGCCTCGGGGCGCACGCTGAGGGCGTCCAAGGCACGGTGCATCGCAAGGATACTGGCGTTGAGGATATTGATCCGGTCGATTTCATCGGGCTCGACGACACCCACCGCCCACGCCACGGCGTCACGCTTGATGACCTCCCGCAATGCGTTGCGGCGGCGTTCGGAGAGCTGTTTGGAGTCATTCAGCTCCTCGTTCCTGTAGTCTGGAGGAAAAATGACGGCCCCGGCATACACACTTCCGGCCAGACATCCGCGTCCGGCCTCATCGCATCCGGCCTCCGTAAGACCCTCATAAAAATGGCTTGCAAGCATGATATGATTATAAATGAATGTTAATATTCAAGTATTCTTAACTTTATTTCCTGCCACAATGAACATTATGTGCACACAATAGCGGTTCCTTTGCATCACGATAACTATTAATCAAGAATGATATGGACAACAAAATGACACTTACGGCGAACGCTGCAGAGACAATGAACATGGCAGCAGAGACAATGAACATGAGTAACGGGACTGCAAAAGTGGCCTCAACCGTACAGCGCATCGTCGCCCCGCTCGCCAGATACTATTCCCGTGTGCTCGACACGGAGGTCAGCACGCGGCAGACCCTGCTGCTGGTCAACGCTCAGGCGGCCTTCTTCATGACCGTGTTTCCTGCCGACTGCCATCTGCTGTTGCGCCTTGGATGCCTCGCGTGGCTCATCTCGGCGGTGATGAAATGCCGCGACAGCGGTATCAAAGCAGAGCGGCTGTAACGCCGTCGGAATCCGAAAAC
>USFX01000268.1 GCA_900553965.1 uncultured Prevotella sp. | reverse complement strand
CGTGTACCACAACGCCGAAGTCTGGCTCAACGGCGAGAAGCTGGCGTTCAACCCCTACGGCTACACTGACTTCAAGGCAGACCTGACCGGGAAGCTGGACTTTGATGCCGAAAACGTGCTGCAGGTGATCGCCCGCAACGCCGACCAGCCCAACAGCCGGTGGTATAGCGGATGCGGCATCTACCGTCACGTGTGGCTCACCGTGACGGGACGGCTACGCATAGCCCATTGGGGCGTTCATGTGATGACGGAGGCCGACGGCCGGATGATGGTTTGCACGGAGCTGGACGGCAAGGGTGCCGCCGGGGCTACGGTGCGCCATACCGTGACGGATGCTCAGGGCCGCAGTCTGGCGTCATCGTCGGCACGGGTCAAGGCCGTCGCCGGCGCGAAGGACTCACAGCGTCTCCGCATCCGCCGTCCGCAACTGTGGTCTCCGGAGAGTCCCTATATATATAAGGTGCGGACAGAGGTCATCGTCGACGGCCGCACGGTTGACGAGGTGGTCACCGTGACGGGCTTCCGCTCGTTCCGTTTCGACGCCGCGACGGGCTTTTGGCTCAACGGCCGCAACGTGAAGATAAACGGCGTGTGCGAGCATCACGACCTCGGATGTCTCGGAGCGGCGTTCAACGAGGACGCCATGCACCGCAAGCTCGTACGGCTGAAGGCGATGGGATGCAACGCCATTCGCTGCTCCCACAATCCTCCGGCGCCGGAACTGCTCACGATGTGCGACACGATGGGGTTCATCGTGATGGACGAGAGCTTCGACATGTGGCGCCGCCGCAAGACGAAGAACGACTATGCACGTTTCTTTGACGAGTGGCACGAGCGCGACCTCAGTGACCTCGTGCGCCGCGACCGCAACCATCCTTCCGTCCTGATGTGGTCCATCGGCAACGAGGTTCTTGAGCAGTGGTCGTCGGCTGAGGCCGATACACTGTCGCTCGAACAGGCCAATCTCATTCTAAATGCCGGCCATGACGCTTCGACGCTGGCCCGCGAGGGGGAGATGAGCGTCAACTCGCTGCTCACGCGCCACCTTGCCGACATCGTGCGCCGTCTCGACCCGACGCGCCCGGTAACGGCGGGCTGCAACGAGCCGTCACCGGACAATCATCTTTTCCGGAGCAATGCGCTTGACATCGTCGGCTTCAACTATCATCATCAGTGGATTAAGGACGTGCCGGAGAAATTCCCCGGACAGCCGTTCATCCTGACCGAAAGTGTGTCGGCGCTACAGACGCGCGACTTCTATATGATGCCGAGCGACTCTGTCTATGTCGCACCGGTGGAGTGGTGGCTGCCGTACACCGATCCGACGTTCATGTGCTCGGCCTACGACAACATGCACGCGGCGTGGAGCTCCACCCATGAGGAGACATGGGAAGTGGTGAAGCATCAGCCCTACGTCAGCGGACAGTTCATCTGGACAGGCTTCGACTATATCGGCGAGCCAACGCCATACGGTTTCCCCGCCCGTTCGAGCTATTTCGGAATAATCGACCTTGCCGGCTTCCCGAAGGATGTATATTATATGTATCAGAGCGAGTGGACGGACCGCCCCGTGCTCCATCTCTTTCCTCATTGGAACTGGCTGGAAGGACAGACCGTTGACCTGTGGTGCTACTACAGTCAGGCTGACGAGGTGGAGCTGTTCATCAACGGCCGCAGTCAGGGCGTGCGCCGCAAGGCCGACAGCCATCAGTATCATGTGATGTGGCGGGTGGCGTTCGAGCCGGGCGAGGCGAAGGTGGTGGCCCGTCGCAATGGTAAGGTGGTGGCTGAACAGGTGAACCGCACTGCCGGTGCTCCTGCGGCGTTGCGCTTGTCTGTCGACTATCGTGGCCGCGACCTCACGTTCATCAACGCCGAAGTTGTCGACGAACGCGGAACGGTATGTCCGTGGGCCGAAAACATGATAGAGTTCAGCGCCGACGGCGAAGCAGAAATCGTGGCGACGGACAACGGATGCCAGACCTCAATGGAACGTTTCACCGCTCCCCGCCGCAAAGCCTTCTTCGGCCGCTGCATGGTAGTGGTGAAGGGAAAGGGCAACGTCCGCGCCAGAAGCATCGGGCTGAAGTCCGCGGAAGCCAAATCTCTGT
>USFX01000267.1 GCA_900553965.1 uncultured Prevotella sp. | reverse complement strand
CCTTGCCCCTCCTTGCGAAGGAGGGGACTGAGATTACCTCACTTAAAGGATTTCAAGTGAGTTCTGCAATACCGTCAGTGATTTCCTGCATGAAGGGTGGGACAAAAGCTATATAATGGTCAAGCAAAAAGACATATCTTTTATGAAAATAACAATAAACAACAAACAGACAGAGTTCCCCGAGGGAACGACTCTCCGCAGCGTGGCAGACAACTGCCGGTTGCCGGAGAAAGGAGTTGCCGTGGCTGTGAACAACGAGATGATTATCCGCGATGAGTGGGAATCGCACGTGGTGAAAGACGGCGACGAGATAGTGATACTTAAAGCATTTTGCGGAGGATAAGACAAAGATGTTCAGTGACGTTATAAGACAGATCAGCTGGGACGAGACGACGGAGCGCATCATGTCGAAGACCGACGCCGACGTGCGTCGTGCGCTCTCAAAGTCCCATTGCGACATAGACGACTTCATGGCGATGATTTCGCCGGCCGCCGACAAGTATCTCGAACAGATGGCATGGCTCAGCCGTAAGTACACGCGCGAGCGTTTCGGCAAGACCGTCAATCTGTTTATACCTATATATATAACCAACTCGTGCACCAACTCGTGCGTCTACTGCGGATTTCACGTGCAGAACAAGATGGCACGCACGATATTGACCGAGGAGGAAATAGTGCGTGAATATGAGGCGATAAAGAAGCTCGGACCGTTTGACAACCTGCTCATCGTGACGGGCGAGAACCCCGCCAAGGCCGGTGTGGACTATCTTGCCCGTGCGCTTGACCTTGCAAAACCATATTTTAATAACCTTCAGATAGAGGTGATGCCGCTCGCTGCTGAGGATTATGCCCGGCTGCGTGAGCACGGACTGAACGGCGTGATATGCTTTCAGGAGACGTACAACGAGGCCCGTTATAAGGTCTATCATCCGCGCGGCATGAAGTCGAACTACGAATGGCGTCTCAACGGTTTCGACCGAATGGGACAGGCCGGTGTACATAAGATTGGCATGGGCGTGCTGATAGGTCTGGAAGACTGGCGTACGGACGTGACGATGATGGCTCGCCATCTGCGTTATCTCGAAAAGACATACTGGCGCACGCAGTACAGTGTGAACTTCCCGCGCATGCGCCATGCCGAGAATGGCGGTTTCCAGCCGAACGTCATCATGTCCGACCGCGAACTGGCACAGGCCACGTTCGCCATGCGCATCTTCGACCACGACGTGGACATATCCTATTCCACGCGCGAACCGGCCAACGTGCGTAACAATATGGCGACGCTCGGCGTGACGACGATGAGCGCCGAGAGCCATACCGATCCGGGCGGATACGCCTGCTATCCCAATTCGCTGGAGCAGTTTGAGATAAGCGACAATCGCAGGGCCGGCGAGGTGGAGCGCGACCTGCGCGCTCTCGGACTGGAACCGGTATGGAAGAACTGGGACAGAGTCTTTGACGTTAAATGACATTAAATAAAGAACGAAGAATGAAGAAGTATTTTCCTGTTCTCACCATTGCCGGCAGCGACAGCAGCGGCGGTGCCGGCATACAGGCCGACATCAAGACAATGTCGGCGCTTGGATGTTACGCGGCGTCGGCCATAACGTCGATAACGGTTCAGAACACGCTCGGCGTGACGGCCGTTCAGGCCATACGTCCCGACATCGTGGCGTCGCATGGACACACCATCTTTCATGAGCCCGGCAAGCGCATAATGTTTCAGATAGGCGACGGCGCAGCGATTGCAGCCGAGGCGCGTGTGCCTGTGGTCAGCGATTTCCGTCGTCTTGACATAATGCTCGGCGGACAGGGAGCCCCGCTTGTGCCGATTGGCGACCGTCTGCTTTTTGCCGACTATGATTTCTGTCTGAACATAGGAGGATTCTCCAACATATCGTATGAGTGCGACGGAGAGCGGCAGGCGTTTGACATCAGTCCGGTCAACTATGTGCTCAACCACTACTGCCGTCAGCGAGGACTGGAGTTTGACCGCGACGGACTGATTGCCCGCAGCGGCGCAGTCGACGCCGAATTGCTCGCCAGTCTCGACGCATTGCCATTCTACTCGCAGACAGGCGCGAAGTCGCTTGGCCGCGAATGGGTGGAGAAAGAGATATTTCCGATGATTGACAGCCGCGGGCTTGAATTTGCCGACCTGCTCTCCACCTTCACCGAGCATGCCGCCCGTCAGGTGGCACGCGTAGTGCGCAGGGTAGGCAAGCCGCATCCCACAATGCTTATAACCGGCGGCGGCGCGCTCAACGTCTATCTTGTGGAGCGCATCCGCGAGCTGGCAGGTTGCGAAGTCAAGATACCTTCACGCCAGATAATTGAATTCAAG
>USFX01000266.1 GCA_900553965.1 uncultured Prevotella sp. | reverse complement strand
AGGGGACTAAAGTTACCCCACTTAAAGGCTTCCATGCGAGTTCTGCAACACCCTCATCATCTTATTATTATGTTCGGGGCGAAATATGGAGGATTTGTATGATGCGGATTGCAAATCCGCTACAGCGTGAAGTTATCTTCCGAACGGCCGTGATTGCAATCCGCTACAGCGTTCTGGTCGGCGCATATTTAGATTCAATTTTAAATGCCCTATTTGAAATAACATTGAAACAGCAAAAGCGTGATATTTATTATAATTCCTGTTAAATAGTGCGTAGTGACGGAAAAATTAAGTATTTTTGCAACTTAAAACCAATAATACCGCACATTATATATAATATATCTGTATGTCGTGTATCTTACATATCGAGACCAGCACCGACGTCTGTTCGGTGGCTGTGAGTCATGACGGCGGATGTCTGATGAGCCGTGAGGACCACAGCGGTCCAAACCATTCGGTGCAGCTTGGAGTGTTTGTCGACGAGGCGCTGACCTTCATTGACAGCAGCGGTCTGACGCTTGACGCCGTGGCCGTCAGCAGCGGTCCCGGGTCTTATACGGGTCTGCGCATCGGCGTGTCCATGGCCAAGGGCATCTGCTACGGCCGTGGCGTGAGCCTGGTGGCCGTTCCAACCCACGAACTGCTCTGCGTTCCCGTTCTTCTCGGCCACGACGAGCTGGAGGAGGACGCACTGTTGTGTCCGATGCTCGACGCCCGCCGCATGGAGGTCTACGCCGGAGTCTACGACCGGGCGTTGAGGACGGTGCGCGAAGTCAGTGCCGATGTCGTCGACGGCGATACCTACCGCAGTCTGCTGGACGCCCATCCCGTCTATTTCTTCGGCAACGGTGCGGCAAAATGTATGGACGTCATAGCCCATCCCAACGCCCGCCTGATAGAGGGCGTCGAGCCGCTGGCCCGCTGGATGCAGCCGCTGGCCGAGAAGCGCATGGCCGCCGGCGAGACCGAGGACGTGGCATATTTCGTTCCCTTCTACTTGAAGGACTTTGTGGCAAAGACGCCACGGAAACTCCTCTGAACCACTTTTTAAAGAACAAGAAATGGAAATCAACGGATTAGATTATAACACTCAGCGTGAGCCGCTGATGATGCCCGAATACGGACGGGAGATACAGAAAATGGTCGACTACGCCGTGACACTGTCGGACAGACAGGCGCGTCAGCAGTGTGCCGAGACCATCGTGAGGCTGATGGGCACAAAGGTGCCGCAGCTCCGCGAGAACTCCGACTATGAGCGCACGCTGTGGGACCATCTCTATCTCATGAGCCACAAGCAGCTCGACATTCAGTGGCCCTACGACGTGGCCGAAGCAGAGAAGATTCTGACCAAGCCGCAGCCCATGAAACTGCCGTCGCAGGACGGACGCGTCCATCTGCGCCACTACGGCCGGCTGATGGAGGAACTGTTCGCCAAGCTCATGGAAATGCCCGAAGGACCGGAACGCGACGAGCTGGTGCGCATGACGGCGAACCAGATGAAGCGCGACCTCAGCACCTGGGGACATGGCTCGGCCGATGACGAACGTGTGGCGGCAGACCTGGAACGTCTCACCGGAGGACGGATCCGTTTGGACCTGAACACATTCAGGTTTGACAAGATTCAGACGATGGACGGAAATGACATCCAGAAACGGAGACGGAGAAAATGAGGAAATGAAGAGTGAAGAGGCTTCCTGAAGTGAAGAGCTAAGAGTGAAGAATGAAGAGGCTTCCTAAAGAGAAGAGTTAAGAGTGATGAGTGAAGAGGTATGATTACTCTTGTTGCTGGAACGGCAGTTCGCATTTCTCCCTCCTCTCTCCTCCCTCCTCCCTCCTCCAATAACTCCCTCCTCTAATAAACCCTCCTCCAATAAAACAAAAGAAAAGACCAATGGCTTCATTCATAATAGAAGGCGGACATCCGCTGAGCGGAACGATAAAGCCGCAGGGCGCCAAGAACGAGGCTCTGGAAGTGATATGCGCCTCGCTGCTCACGGCAGACGAGGTGACGATAACGAACATCCCCGAAATCCTCGACGTCCACAATCTGATACGGCTGCTCAGCGACATCGGCGTCACGGTCGACCACCGCGGCCACGGTGAGTATGCTTTCCGCGCCGGCGACATAAACCTCGACTATCTTGAGAGCGACGAGTTTGTCCGCAAGTGTGCCTCACTTCGTGGCTCGGTGCTCATGATAGGCCCCCTGCTGGCCCGCTTCGGCAAGGCCGTCATCACCAAACCCGGCGGTGACAAGATCGGCCGCCGCCGTCTGGACACCCATTTCCTCGGTTTCCGCTATCTCGGTGCGGACTTCCGCCATGTCAGCGGCCGCGACGTCTACGAAATCGGAGCCGAACGGCTGCGCGGCTGC
>USFX01000265.1 GCA_900553965.1 uncultured Prevotella sp. | reverse complement strand
GCAGCCCCGCCACAGCCCTCATGTCGGCCGCGATGGCCTCCAAACGGTCGTCCGTGAGCATCAGCCGGTCGTAGAGCGGATTGCTGCGGTCCATCTTCGCCAAATCTTCGGCGTTGGCCCGGAGCAGCCTTTCCTTGTTATCCACTATCGCGTCGGCCACGCTCCGCAGCACTTCACCGCGTTCGTCGTCCGTCATCAGCGCGAGTCTGCGCCCGGCCTCCTTTGCCTTCTTGAATGTCTCTGTCATGATTGTTGTTATATGTTTAGTTCCTGTTATTACTTTCCAGTTCTTTCAATATATCTTCCAGAATATATAAATCGCTCATGAGCCTGATTCCGGAATCGGGATTTGCCAGCCGGCGATAGGTCTCGGTGGAATAGAACAGGTCGAGAGCACGTTCGGCATCTATATTCAACTTATCCGCAAGCAGCATTATAATGTGGCTTTGCTTGCGCCACAATACGGCATCTCTCATCCCTCGTTCTCCTCTTCCTTTAATATCACGCTTTCCTTGAACTGAAGATATCTGTCTATTACTGACTGGTTGAGAATACACATCTGGTGGTTCACCTTCTTATATTTCAACTGTCCAAGCGCCTGTTCGGCCGTAATAATACCTTTCTCATAGTCTTCAACCGTGTCTATCACATTGTCATTTGCCACTCCGCCTTCCACAATGTCATACTCCAGCGAGACATCCTTCCCGCTTCGGCAAGCTATCACATAGTCCAACCACTCTATATCGTATGACGGAAATCGCTTGAACCTGACTCCGTCAGATTCAGCAAGAGCATCATCAAACGAGTATATGCTGACCACTGGCGAAGCCTTTCTACCCTTCCTGCCGGCTATGACAACCGCCCAGGCTTCGGCCTGTTCTCTGATTTTGGTAATATAGAATCCACGTCCGAAATCAAGATTTCGTCTGCCGGCCGTGATCTGCGGGTGTGACACGGATAGATATGAGCCATGATATAACGTAATCATCGTCCGGCCTCCTCTTCTTCTTTTTCCCAGTTTCTCAGGGTTTCCACCGTGTCATCAGCCACCCAATCGAGGCTTTGGGTATGCAACATATCATAATGGCGGAACAGCCGCTTATGAATAAGCCCCTGTCTTTTCAGTCTGTCGTACATCTCCCGTCCAGACACATCCGCCTTTTTCGCACTTGCCTCAATGGCCATCACTGCGAAATGGACCTTACGGTAGATATCTTCATCACGATTTGTTGTCATACACACGTATTTATATTTCTGCAAAAATAGCGCTTTATTTCCTTCCAGCCAAGCGTTTGCAAGCCTTTATGATGTCTCTGTCATGATTGTTGTTATGTTTAGTTCCTGTTATGACCAAGCCATAATATAAAACTGTCAATGTCCGCCACGTCCACATGCGGAAACTTTATCTGCTTCAGAATGTCGAAATGGCGGTCTTGAGTAACAACGAACCGCGCATTGGCGGCAACGGCACAATCAACAAACTTATTATCGTCGGCGTCTGCCGTTATCATATTAAAACGATAACATATATCTATTTTGGCCGTGTTGTCCCTTGACAGTATTGTCCGTATTATATTTCCGGCAATATCCTTGCCGACCTTCTGCGTCAGAATCTCCTCGTATTCCGTTATTATGTCGTTAGTGACACACAATATATACTTCCTTCCGATGAAATCAGTCCACACCCGATGATATGCACTCTTGCTGGCAAGTGATATCAGCAGACAGTTCGTATCAAGCACAATCCGTTCCATCACCCGCCTATTTGTATGGAGTTCTCATGTGTTCGCCCTTCCAATCCTCCATCAGGCGGTCGTTCAGTTCTCCGCAATCCCACAGCCGGTCTATCTCCGTCTGAGCTTTCCGGGCGAAGTAATCGGACAACATCTGGTTTATTTCCTGCATAGTCCTGTCGTCTCTCACTTGTGATACAAGATTGAGCATCTCTATCTGATATGACGTAAAAACCGGTTCCATGACATTCTGATATTTATGTTTCTGCAAAAATAGCGCTTTATTTCCTTCCAGCCAAGCGTTTGCGGCCAAATTAAGATAAATCCACTACTCCATATAGAGATAGTCGTAATGGACGATGGGACGCACGTCGTGGCTACCGATGAGCGTGCGGGCCTCGGCGACGGCGTAGTTGCTGCGTCCGACACCGATGCTGCAGCCGTCCTCATCCGTTATCGAGACGATGTCGCCCTCCTCAAAGTCACCTTCGACGGCCGTCACACCGACCATCAGCAGGCTCACGGCGCGGTCGGAGCGCAGGGCTTCGGCGGCGCGGGCATTGATGCGGACCATGCCCTTGGCGAAGCTACCGCTGTGGGCTATCCACTTCTTCACAGGCGATGTCCCGGCGGGGCGGGGCACAAACTCGG
>USFX01000264.1 GCA_900553965.1 uncultured Prevotella sp. | reverse complement strand
CTGCTAGTCCGGCGCACTGCCGCCCAGACTTCCATGCCCCGCCGCAAGGCTTCGCTGACGATGAAACTGCCGATAAAACCGCTTGCTCCTGTGATAAGAATGTTCATAAGTGTTACATTTTGGCTACAAAGGTACGATTTTAAAATAAATTATTACTCCCCAACGGCCAAAATACGGATTTATTTTGTTACTTTGCAAGGGGATGGCCACCAGCCGACATAACGCAAAGGAGGCCTCCCCGTCCAGCAACGGGGCCTTTACAGGCGGCCGGCGGACTATTATTAACTAAACAACGGAATATTATGGGAAAGAAAAAAGGAGGCAAACTTCTGTCAAAGAATCAGGTCGGCGAGGCGCTGCTGAGATTCTTTCAGGCAAGGCCGAACGAGACTTTCAGTTTCAAACAGATATTCAAGGCGCTCAAGTTCACCACCCACCCGCTGAAGATGCTGGCCATCGACACGATGGCGTGGGACGACTTCCTGACGCGCGTCAGCGACAACAGCTACCGTCTCAACACCGCCACTCAGGTTCAGGAGGGCCGTTTCCGCCGCAAGGCGAACGGCAAGAACAGCTTCATTCCCGACGACGGCGGGCTGCCGGTCTTCGTGGCTGAGCGCAACTCGATGTGGGCGCTCGACGGCGACCGCGTTCAGGTGACGTTCATGGCACGCCGCCAGAAGCACATCCGCGAGGCCATGGTGACGGCCATCATCAAGCGCGCCCACGACACGATGGTCGGACGGCTGCGCGTGGAGGACGAGCTGGCCTTCCTCGTGACGCAGGACAACATCTTCGCCAACGACATCATCATACCCAAGAACAAGCTCAAAGGCGGAAAGACGGACCAGAAGGCCGTCGTCCGCGTCGTGCGCTGGCCGGACGAAAACCACCGCAACATCATCGGCGAGGTCATCGACGTGCTCGGCGAACAGGGCGACAACGACGTCGAGATGCACGCCATCCTGGCCCAGTACGGACTGCCCTACCGCTATCCGCGCGAGGTAGAGGAGGCAGCGGAGAAGATTCCGGCCGAAATCACGCCCGAGGATGTCGCCGAGCGCGAGGACTTCCGCGGCGTCTTCACGTGTACCATCGACCCGCACGACGCCAAGGACTTTGACGACGCGCTGTCGATAAGACGCCTCGAAGACGGCGACAACAAAGGACTGTGGGAGGTCGGTGTCCATATCGCCGACGTCTCCCACTATGTCACCGAAGGCTCCGTCATCGACAAGGAGGCCGTCAAGCGCGCCACGAGCATCTATCTCGTCGACCGTACGATACCGATGCTGCCCGAACGGCTCTGCAACTTCATCTGCTCGCTGCGTCCCGACGAGGACAAGCTGGCCTACTCCGTCATTTTCGTCATGGACGACGAGGGCGAGGTGCGCAGCTGGCATCTGGCCCATACCGTCATCCGCAGCCAGCGCCGCTATGCCTACGAGGAGGTGCAGACGCTGCTCGAACAGAACGGTGTCAAGGACGGAACGGGCGAGCCCGCACCTGCTCCGGGACCGGATGGCTACACCGGCGACAACGCCACGGAGCTGATCCAGCTCGACCGGCTGGCCAAGAAGCTGCGTGCGGCGAGGTTCAAGAACGGCGCGGTCAAGTTCGACCGTGAGGAGCTGCGCTTCGACATCGACGAGAAAGGCAAGCCCACGCGCTGCTATTTCAAGAAGTCGAAAGACGCCAACAAGCTCATCGAGGAGTTCATGCTCCTGGCCAACCGCACCGTCGCCGAGAGCGTCGGACGCGTCAAGAAGGGTCAGAAGGCAAAGACGTTGCCCTACCGAATCCACGACCAGCCGGACCCGACAAAGCTGGAGACGCTGCGGTCGTTCGTCGTCAAGTTCGGATATAAAATGAAGACGGCCGGAACGCGCGGTGCCATATCGAAGAGCCTCAACACCCTTCTCGACGAGTGCGCCGGACGGAAGGAGCAGAAGCTCATCGAGATTGTGGCCCTCCGGGCGATGATGAAGGCGAAATACAGTGTCCACAACATCGGCCACTATGGTCTGGCGTTCGACTACTACACCCATTTCACCTCGCCCATCCGCCGCTATCCCGACACTATGGTCCACCGGCTCCTCACCCGCTATCAGCAGGGCGGACGCTCGGCCAACAAGGACCACTACGAGGAGCTCTGCGAGCACAGTAGCGAGATGGAGCAGATAGCGCAGAACGCCGAGCGCGACTCCATCAAGTATAAGATGGTTGAGTTCATGTCCGACAAGCTGGGCGAGATCTTCGACGCCCACATCAGCGGCATCCAGAGCTACGGAATCTACTGCGAGATTGACGAGAACCACTGCGAGGGCATGGTATCGCTCCACGACCTCGGTGACGACTACTACGATTTCGACGAGAAGAACTATTGTCTTCGCGGACGCCGCAAAAACAAAATATACAGTT
>USFX01000263.1 GCA_900553965.1 uncultured Prevotella sp. | reverse complement strand
CGGGGTGGGGCCCTGCCGGGGTGGGGCCCCACCCCTATTTAATCTTGTCGAACCCTTCTCCGAAGACGCCGTTGCAGAACGACTGGGAGACAAGAGCGTTGGGGTCGATGTTCTTTATGGTGGAGAACACTTCCTGGGATTCGTACTTGCGGACAAGCACGAGGAGTATCTCAACGTCGTGCTTCGAATACCATCCCTTGCCGTTCAGGAGCGTGACACCGCGGTTGACCTTCTTGTTGATGGTGTCGGCAATCTTCTCATATTCCTTCGATATGATGATGAACTGCACCGTCTGACGCGAGCCGTTGATGACATAGTCGCAGACGTAGCTCGCAATCAGCGTGAAGGCGATGCCGTAGACGATGGTCTCGGTGCTATGGAAAAGGAAGTAGGACGAACAGATGATGGAGGTGTCGATGAACTGCATGGCCCGTCCGAAACTCATGCGGAAATGTTTGTTGAGCAGGGCGATGATGATGTCCGTGCCGCCCGTCGACCCGTTGTGGGAGAAGACCAGTCCGAGGCCGGCTCCGCCCAGCGCACCGCCAATGAGGACGTGCATGAACTTGTCTTCGCCGGCCGTGATGATGGGCATCTGCTGGAAGACCGGCGGGAGCAGTCCGACGAAGACGGACATGATTGACACGCCGATGACCGTGCGTATGGTGAACTGACGACTCAGGGCACGGAAGGCTATGAGCAGCATCGTGAAGTTGAGGACCCAGATGGATATACCGGCCGGAAAACCGAGCCAATAGAACAGCAGGGCCGAGATACCGGCCACGCCGCCCATCACCACCTGTTCCGGCAGGATGAAGGCGGTATATCCGAACGAATAGAGCAGGATGCCGAGCGTGATGAAGAAGTAGTCCTTATACTGCTGCTTCTTTGCCCGCTGTCTGATGATGTCGGTAATCTTGGTCATGGACTGATGGTTTTTAATAGTTTAGTGCAAAGTTAATCCAAATTCCCGCGCTCACCAAACGATTGG
Organism: uncultured Prevotella sp.; assembly: GCA_900553965.1. Taxonomy (GTDB): domain Bacteria; phylum Bacteroidota; class Bacteroidia; order Bacteroidales; family Bacteroidaceae; genus Prevotella. The sequence goes on along the minus strand of USFX01000263.1, from coordinate 1,440 downwards.
ACGTTTTTTTAGCGAAGAGTGAAGAAGTATGATTGCCTTTTTCACCATGAACGTATTCTATATAATGAAAGTAATCAAACCTCTTCGCTCATGGACTCTTACATATAATGAAAGTAATCAATGTGGCTTGTACCCTGTCAATATATTTAATATAGAATTAAACACAGAGGTGTGTACGGAGAGTAACTTCTGAAGTGCGGAAACTGCGGTTTGCCCACACTAAGATTTCCAAATGAACGTGTCATCTTGCTTCAAGCAAGAAGATAAAGCCTGACTGTTAAAAACTCAGAATTAAGCGGACAAATGCCTTCAAATCCTTGCAATATTCTGAAATTAAAATCATTTGGCCGCAAATTTGCGAGTTTTGTATGTGTATCTTTAAATACCTTAATAACAGTCTGTTACGACAAAAATAATAAAAATGTGCAATAATTTGTCGTGTTTTGTTTTGCCGCAAGGGCCTTATCGCGACCCCGGGAGGTCCTTATTGGTCGGGGCGGAAGGAAAACGTGAGAACGGCAGCGATGAAATGTCAGGATTCCAGCTTTGCGTCGTTCTAGAATTAAAATTTTCAAGTGTTAAATTCCGTGATATTATTATGACTCGACAAATACCGTGTGTGCTGGCAAAAAACCGCGGATTGTGCAAGGCGGTCCTGATGGCCGTATCTTGCGCAATCCGCGGATGGTCTTAGGGTAGGGCGGCTTACTGATGCTGCTCACGGAGAAGGTCGTTGACCGTCTTGACCGGATTGAAGGTCGAGAGCGGAACCTCAACGAAGACGGTGTTCCAGTCGCTCATGGCTCCGTTCCACAGTCCGGGCAGTTCGAGGGCCTTCAGTTCCTTGCCGCTCTTGCTCTTGCTGCTGATGAAACCGGTGGTCTTGTCGACGAAGTCGGGAAGATTGAAAGGCTTGCCCTGATAGTCCTTGACGGCGCAGACGAGGTCGACGGGGTTGAAGTGGGTTCCCTTGGTGAACATCTCCATATACTCCTTATTGCTCTTGTCGATTTGGCTGCTCTCCAGAATCTGGAGGCTGACTGTACCGTCCTGATTGTAGGTGAGGAACGGACCGCCGCCGGGTTCGCCCACATTCTTCACTACGCCACACACGCGCATGGGGCGGTTGAGCTTGTTGCGCAGATAGATGACGAGTTCGGCGTCTTCAAGATTCTTGATGTCATGCTTGCGGCAGCAGAGGTTCTGCTGGACAAAGCGTATGATTTCCTCCAACTGATCGTGTGTGTAGGCTCCCGTTTCCAGCAGATGGAGATAGCCAAAGGCTTTCTGCTGCAGCGTGACGAGAATGCCGGCGATGACCTGCTTATATTCAACGGTGTCGGCTTTCAGACGGTCCGGAACGACGTTGTCGATGTTCTTGATGAAGATGACGTCGGCGTCGATTTCGTTGAGGTTCTCAATCAGCGCGCCGTGGCCTCC
>USFX01000262.1 GCA_900553965.1 uncultured Prevotella sp. | reverse complement strand
GATTTGCGGAGGCTGTCGAGCCGTTCGTCCGACAGCGTGCCGCCACTGCGTTTGGTTTCCTCGCGTATGAGCTGGCTGCCGAGATTGGACGTCATTATTATAATGGTGTTCTTGAAGTTGACCACGCGCCCCTTGTTGTCCGTCAGCCGTCCGTCGTCAAGCACCTGCAAGAGGATGTTGAACACGTCGGGGTGGGCCTTCTCAATCTCGTCGAAAAGCACGACCGAGTAGGGCTTGCGGCGCACGGCTTCGGTCAGCTGTCCGCCTTCGTCGTAGCCGACATATCCCGGAGGCGCACCGATGAGGCGGCTGACGCTGAACTTCTCCTGATATTCGCTCATGTCGATTCGCGTCATCATCGTCTCGTCGTTGAACAGATATTCGGCCAGCGCCTTGGCCAGCTCTGTCTTACCGACACCCGTCGTGCCGAGGAAGATGAACGAGGCGATGGGGCGTTTCGGGTCCTGAAGGCCCGCACGGCTGCGGCGCACGGCGTCGCTCACGGCCCTGATGGCCTCGTCCTGACCGATGACACGGCGGTGGAGCTCCTCCTCAAGGTGGAGCAGTTTCTCGCGTTCGCTCTGCATCATGCGCGTCACGGGGATGCCCGTCCAGCGACTCACGACCTCGGCAATGTCGTCGGCTGTCACCTCTTCGCGCACCATGGCCTCGGCGCCCTGGGCGTCGTGGAGCTGGCTCTGGATGTTGCGGATGTCGTCTTCGAGCTCTTTCAGCTTGCCGTAGCGTATCTCGGCCACGCGCTCGTAGTTGCCTTCGCGCTCGGCGCGCTCGGCCTCAAAGCGCAGCTGCTCCATCTGGAGCTTGTCCTGCTGAATTCTGTTGACCAGCGTCCGCTCGCCTTCCCATTTCGCCCGCCACTGCTTCTCCTGGTCGCGCAGGTCGGCGATGTCCTTGTCCAGCTGCGCCAGCTTGGCCGTGTCGTTCTCGCGTTTGATAGCCTCGCGCTCAATCTCCAGCTGCTTCAGCCGGCGCGTTGTCTCGTCGAGCTCCTCCGGAACGGAGTCGCGCTCCATCCTCAGCTTTGCCGCCGCCTCGTCCATGAGGTCGATGGCCTTGTCCGGCAGAAAGCGGTCGCTGATATAGCGCTCGGACAGTTGCACGGCGGCGATGCAGGCGTCGTCCTGAATACGCACCTTATGATGGTTCTCGTAGCGCTCTTTCAGTCCACGGAGAATGCTGATGGCGCTCAGTTCGTCCGGCTCGTCGACCATGACGGTCTGGAACCGGCGCTCCAGAGCCTTGTCCTTCTCGAAGTATTTCTGATATTCGTTGAGCGTCGTCGCACCGATGGAGCGTAGTTCGCCGCGTGCCAAAGCCGGTTTGAGGATGTTGGCCGCGTCCATCGCGCCCTCACCGCCGCCGGCTCCGACGAGCGTGTGAATCTCGTCGATGAAGAGGATGATGCGGCCTTCGGCAGCTGTCACCTCGTTGATCACGCTCTTCAGACGCTCCTCAAACTCACCTTTATATTTCGCTCCGGCCACCAGCGCGCCCATGTCCAGCGAATAGAGCTGCTTGTCGCGGAGGTTCTCCGGCACGTCTCCGCGCACAATACGCTGGGCCAGTCCTTCGACGATGGCCGTCTTTCCCGTTCCCGGCTCACCTATAAGTATAGGATTGTTCTTCGTCCGTCGCGAAAGAATCTGAAGCACGCGGCGTATCTCGTCGTCACGTCCGATGACGGGGTCGAGTTTTCCGGCGCGTGCCAGTTCAACCATGTTCTTGGCATATTTCTCCAGCGACTGGTAGTTGTCGTCAGCGCTCTGCGACTCGACCTTGCGTCCCTGGCGCAGCTCGTTGATGGCCGCCTGCATGTCCTTTTCCGTCAGCCCGGCGTCCTTCATGATGCGCGCTGCTGTCGAATTGACCGCGAGCAGGGCCATCATCAGCGGCTCAACGGAAACAAACTCGTCTCCGTTCTTTGCCGCGATGTCTTGTGCCCGTTGCAGGACGCTGTTGGCTTCGTTGCTCAGATACGGCTGTCCGCCGCCCTGCACACGCGGCAGGTGCTGCATCTCGCGGCTGACGAGAGCCTCAATCTGTGCGGCGTTGACGCCAGCCTTGCGGAATATGAAGCCGGCCACGTCGCGGCCTTTCGTCATCACGCCGTGGAGCAGGTGCACCGGCTCGATGCTCTGCTGTCCGCCGGCCTGTGCCGCGTTGACGGCCTCTTGGACGGCTTCCTGAGCCTTGATGGTAAACTTGTCTAATGTCATATTTGTCTCCTTTCTTTATTAGTATTCTTGTTCTGCAAAGAAAGGAGACAAACATTGTGCCCGGACGCCGCGGCTGACATTTTGGCAGAGAAGAGTCCGCCCCCTCCGGCTCCCCCCAAGGGGGAGGGAGAGACCTGCGGGACGAAGCATACCCAAGTAGGGTCGCGACCCTACTTGGCGGAGAATATTTCCCTGCCATTTTTTAATTTAGCCCATATATAAGAATTATGTACACGCGCGCATGTCACCTCGTAGGCACCCTCCCCTTGGGGAG
>USFX01000261.1 GCA_900553965.1 uncultured Prevotella sp. | reverse complement strand
AGACGCGGAGACGCAAAGATTTTAGAAGGACATTATTAATAAGTAAGTATTCATTATTATTTTATAATAAGTTTCTTGAACACGGAGACACAGAGACACAGAGTTATATTGTCCTCTGTGTCTCCGTGTTCAGAGCATAAACTAATTGTTGCAACATACTTAAGACTAAAGAACAGAAGAACAAAAGGCCGGCGCAAATAGCCATATACCATTTGCGCCAGCCTTCTTTTCTTCTCTCCGATAATTATAATGCTTTCTAAAATCTTTGCGTCTCCGCATCTTTGCGTTGAAAGCATAACAATCCGGGGTACCCTGTTTCAAATTTCCACGTCTTGCGGTGGGAGCAGGGCTATCCGGTTTACCTCTTCACAATCTTCTTCCCGCCTACAATATACATTCCTGCCGGAAGCGTTGAGAGAGCCTCTGACGCCGGAACACCACGGCGCAACAGCGTGCCCGCCATGCTGTAGACATCAACCTTTCGGGCTGACTCTCCGGCGGCTGAAGCCACGGTCTCGGAGATGCCGGACGGCTCAACCACCGTGAAGCTGGTCATGCAATAGTAGTTAGGAGTGAGCCAAGAGTTGGAACTGTAGTCCTGCAACATGAGCACATATTCACCACCGACGCTCAGGTTTGCGGACATATCAGCACTCATGACAAACTCGCGGGTCTCACCGGCGTTCATCGAGACGCTGGTCATGGCATAGTCCAAAAGAGAACCGTAAGAATTAAATACCGCACCGAGAATCTGGGTGCCGGAAACAGCAGAAGCCGCTGAAAGCGTGAAATGGATTTCCACGTTGTCGGCCGTGGTAGTATTGTCGCCGTTGCTGCCCACACGTGTATCGCCGGCAAGCATCAGAGCCGGTCTGTCGCCCGTCACCTTCACGCGCGGAATGGTCATGTCGGCAGGGATGCGCACCTCCTGCCAGTTGTCATAAGCGGTCGCGGCGCGATAGACGGGGATTACCTCATATTCGCCGTTGACCGTCACACATTCAGCCGTGAACGACAGGCTTGAAACGCCGTAGGCTGGTTCGAGGGAGACCAGTCCGATACCAGTATAGCACTCGTCGCCTGTGGCCGTGTTTCTGAACATCATTCCCAACTCGACATCTGCCGTCAGCGCCGAATAGCTGTAGATACCGCCGTTGATCGACATCTGCGTGCTTCGCGTGACCGAACGGCCGTTGTTCGTAAATGTATAGCCGGCTGGAGCTGCAAGAACGATGGCCGGCTGGGAATTGCAGCCCGCTTTCTCCACACCGAAGAGACAGCCCTGTCCCTCGGTGAAGCCATAGCCCACGGTGCCGCCGCCCGTACCCGTTCCTTCGGGATTGAGCGCACCGGCGCCGGTGATAAGGAAATCGCCGTCGTAGACTCCTTCCCATCCCCAGTTGAAGTGATAGAGTCCGTCTCCGCTATATCCGTCGCAGACGAATGCGTGGCCCTCGTTCTTGACCGTCACACCGGAATAAAGGACCGGACGACCCTCGGCAAGCTCTCTGTAGACCATATCCTCCCACTCGCTGTCCGTATAGAAGGCGCGTTCCTCATAGCGGATGCCCGGATCATAGCCGAAATACTTTATGAAAGCTCCGGCAACATCAAAGCTCGATGCTCCAGAAGCATCCGGACTGTAGTTCATGTTGACGCTGACGCCACAGTGATACATCAGTCTGGCAACGGCGTTTTTTCTTGTATTAGATGAAAACATGGTATATGTGTCCGTCATATTGTCCCAGTCATATTCGGTCGAGCTGAAGTCGGCGCTGACCGTAGCTCCATTGGACATACGGTAGCTGTGAGAGCCCGTTCCGACCTCCGGCCAACGATGATAGCGCATAATCTGCGCCATAGCCGTGGCCACGCATCCGGTGACAGACCGGCGGCCGGAAACCATCGGACATTCCTTATTATAAGGATCGCCCTGTCCCCACTTTGTGGAAAGCAGTTGGGAGATGAGCGGACGCTCCTCTGAGACCTCGCGCCGGATGGGCGTACCCGTGCGCACGGCATCGGTGATGTTCGCCTCAAACTGGCTCAGCCACCATCTCATGGCCGCAGGAGCGCGGTCATAGTCGAACTCGCCGCTGTCGACGTGGCCGAGGACGGCCGGGGCGAGGTCGTCAGCACTGACGATGAGAAAGCCGCCGCCATCGGTCTCACGACCGTTGAAAACATAGTAGCAGTTGACTCCATCACGGGCACCGGTATAGGCAAGTTTCATGGCTCCAGCAGAAAGCGACGGCATCTTGTGGCGGAGACTACCTCCGGCAGTACGGGCACCGGCAAGTGCTTCTTCCGGTGTGAGCTGACGCGCCACGGCTTCCGTGACGCAGATAAAGGCCGCGAGTACGGCGGCCGAAAAAACAATCAGTCTTCTCATAAAAATCTTATATTATATCTGTGTAGTTGTTTCAGTCTGATAAGCAGGTCCAGACAATCGGGGTTATACGATGGCGCGGCTCACCCTCCGGGGGGCGCTCCCTTTGCCGGAAAGACTCTG
>USFX01000260.1 GCA_900553965.1 uncultured Prevotella sp. | reverse complement strand
CCCCAGCCATACGTCACGGACGACGGAACGCTGTCGTGGCAGAACTCGTTTCCGGCCTTCGGACAGCTCAGTGCGCAGGTCACGCGCTGGTTCCGCCACTGGTCGGTCTACGTCGGCGGTGAGAACCTGACGGCCTACCGTCAGAAGAACCCCATCATTGGTGCGTCGGATCCGTGGTCGCAGACGTTCGACCCGACAATGATATGGGGGCCCGTCCACGGCGCGATGGCATATATGGGAGTGAGGATAAACATCGGAAAGAAATGACGGCCGCCGCAATCCGGAAGCAGAACATCACTTAGAAACAACAATATCATTCAGATGAGAACAAGACTTTTTATCGCCGCCATGTTGCTCGGCTCAGCCGCAGTCATGGCAAAGGACATCCGGACGGCTGTCTTCACGACCCGGCCGCAGATGCACTGTGAGAGCTGTGAGAACAAAATCAAGAGCAATCTGCGCTTCGAGAAAGGTATAAAGCGGATTGAGACGGACATCGACCGACAGACCGTCACCATCACGTATGACGCCGACAAGACGACGCCCGAGGCCATCGTCGCTGGCTTCCGTAAGATAGACTACGAGGCGCGGCAGAAGAATGACGCTGAGAAGACCGGCGGATGTTGCGCCGGAGAGCGTCGGACGTGCCCCACGCAGGGAATGGAGAAGGCAGGATGCTGCCAGAAGAAATGACGTCTGATGGTGTCTGCGGACGGGCTGTCGGACCTCTGGCGTCCGGTGGTCCGTCTGCCGTTATAAAACGAAATGGGTCATATCGCAAAGTAAAATGACTCGTTTTACCGACCAAAATGACTCATATTGCCGGCCAATATGAGTCATTTTACTTTGCAATATGACTCATATTACTTTTTAATATAGCCTATATTGTAAAGTAAAACAGGCTATATTACCGACCAATATAGCCTGTTTTACCCGGTAATATAGCCTGTTTTACTTTGCCGGACGGCCGGCGTAACGTCACCGTCAGGCCGGTCCGGCTCTCCGCCGGAGGTGCCCGCGCTATCAGATGGCGGCTGTTTCGTCACCGTAAATGCCTTTCCGGCACGGATTTTGCTGTTTCTACAATAAACAAAAGAAACATATATGAGTATGACATTATATCCCAAACTGATCATCGACGCACTGGCCACGGTGACCTATCCCGGCACCAAGAAGAACCTCGTCGAGAGTGACATGGTGGCCGACACGCCGTCCATTGACGGCATGAAAGTCAAAGTCGTGCTCACGTTCCCGCGTGACACCGACCCGTTCCTCAAATCAACGGTCAAGGCTGCCGAAGCCGCCATCCACTATCATGTCAGCCGCGACGTGGAAGTGACAATCGAGACTGAGTTCCGGTCGAAGCCGCGTCCGGAGGTGGGCAAGCTCCTTCCCGGTGTCAAGAACGTGATTGCTGTCAGCTCAGGAAAGGGCGGAGTGGGCAAGAGCACCGTCGCTGCCAATCTGGCAATAGCGCTCGCGCGCCTTGGCTACCGCGTCGGACTGCTTGACGCCGATATATTCGGCCCGTCCGTACCGAAGATGTTCCACGTCGAGGACGCCCGTCCGTATGCCGTCGAGAAGGACGGCCGCAATCTGATAGAGCCGATTGAGAAATATGGTGTGAAGGTGCTCAGCATCGGATTCTTCGTCAATCCCGATACGGCCACGCTTTGGCGCGGAGGCATGGCGAGCAACGCCTTGAAGCAGCTCATCGCCGATGCCGACTGGGGCGAGCTTGACTATTTCATCCTGGACACGCCCCCGGGCACGAGCGACATCCATCTGACGCTGCTTCAGACGCTGGCCATCACTGGCGCCGTCATCGTCAGCACGCCTCAGGCCGTGGCCCTTGCCGACGCCCGCAAGGGAATCGACATGTACCGCAACGAGAAGGTCAACGTGCCTATCCTCGGACTGGTCGAGAACATGGCATGGTTCACGCCAGCCGAGCTGCCCGAAAACCGTTATTATATCTTCGGCCGGGAGGGTTGCAAGAAGCTCGCCGAGGAGATGGACACGCCGTTGCTGGCTCAGATTCCGCTCGTCCAGAGCATCTGCGAGAGCGGCGACGCGGGTGAACCGGCGGCTGTCAAGGCCGAGACAGCCACGGGACAGTCGTTCCTCGCGCTGGCTCAGGCCGTGGTGACGGTGACCAACCGCCGCAACCGCGAGATGGAACCGACAAAGATAGTAGGTGTTAAGAAAGATTGAAATATAGGGTAACGAATGATGCGGCTTCTCTCTCTGACTGCTTATAGCAGCGGGGAGAGAAGTCTTGTTATACTCTCCCATAGTCTCGCGAGGAAGCCCGGATAGGCCCGCCCGGCCACTTCGTCGAGCGCCGTGGAGTCACTCAGGTCGCGCATGAAAATCTCCTTGAAGCGCATGGCCGTCGCTTTGTCGTAGAAAAAGGCGTTGGCTTCGAAGTTGTTCTCGAAGCTGCGCGAATCCACATTGGTCGAACCGCAGGTCGAAAGGCTGTCGTCGCAGATGAGAATCTTGCTGTGGATGAAGCCTTGGGTGTAGAGATATACCTTTACGCCGGCCTGTGATATGTCCCTCAGATACGACCGCCCGGCCCATTCTACGAAGTGGGCGTCGCAGTGGCGGGGTACGATCAGGCGCACGTC
>USFX01000259.1 GCA_900553965.1 uncultured Prevotella sp. | reverse complement strand
GCTGCGGAAATTCCGCAGCGGCCGTTTCTGATTTTATCATAGGGATTGGGGAGGAGCGAGGAATGAGGAGTGTGGAGGGAGAAATGTTTCTGAGTGATAAGCAAATCCTGTAAAACAGGCTCACAAATAAAGCATTTCTCACTCCTCGCTCCACACTCCTCACTCCTCAAAACACACTCCTCACTCCTCCCTTCACAAAAACCAAATCACCAGAGCGACAGGCGCTGAGCCTTGGGGATGAACATCTTGTCACCCTCCTTCACGCCGAATGCGTCATACCACATGTCGATATGGGGCAGCGCACCGTTGACACGCCAGCGTCCCAAAGCGTGGGGATCGCTCTTCGTGCGGTTGCGGATTTCGGCGTCGGTGATGTTTGCGGCCCACACTCCGGCGTAAGCGAGGAAGAAGCGCTGCTCCGGAGTGAAGCCGTCGATGACGGGCAGCGGAGCATCCTTTGTGGCGTTCTTGAAAGCGTAGTAGGCCACCTGCAGACCGCCGTGGTCAGCAAGGTTCTCACCGAGCGTGAACTTGCCGTTGGCGTTGAGGCCCGGCAGCACCTCGATTGACGAGAAGAAAGCGGCGTAGGCATCGGCACGCTCCATGAAATTGCGGCCATCGCTCTCCGTCCACCAGTCGTTCATGTTTCCGTCCTTGTCGTAGTGGCGGCCCTGATCGTCAAAGCCGTGGGTCATCTCATGACCAATCACGACACCGATGGCACCATAGTTGAACGCATCGTCGGCCGTCGGGTCGAAGAACGGAACCTGAAGGATTCCGGCGGGGAAGCAGATTTCGTTCGTCGTCGGGTTGTAGTAGGCGTTCACCGTCTGTGGATACATGTGCCACTCGTCCTTGTCAACGGGCTTGCCGGCTTTCTTGTTTATAATATGCTTTGTCCAGAAACGGTAACATTCGATGATGTTCTCCAGATAAGACTTGGACGGGTCGATGTTCAGAGCCGACATGTCGGTCCACTTGTCGGGATAGCCGATCTTCACGTAGAAGGCGTTGAGCTTTGCCAGCGCATTCTGTTTCGTGGAGTCGCTCATCCAGTCCTGAGCCTTGATGCGCTCGCCAAGAGCTACCTGAAGGTTGTCCACGAGTTTCTTCATGCGCTCCTTTGACGATGCGGGGAAATACTTTGCAACATAAATCTTGCCCAAAGCCTCGCCCATCTGACTCTCAACCTGAGACGTGGCGCGCTTCCACAGCGGGTGCATCTCCTTGCGGCCGGACATGGTCTTGCCGAAGAAGTCGAACTGTGCGGCTGCAACCTCGTCGCTGAGATAGTTGGCGGACGACTTTATCTGGTCCCACTCAAGATAATCGCGATATTCATCGGGAGTCAGAGAAGCTATCAGCCGGTCTGCACCGTCCATGAATTCGGTCTGTCCGACGACAATCTCCTTCATGTACTCGGGCTTCAGTCCTGATGCGCCCATGAGCTCGACGAGACGCGAGTGGGGGTATCTGGCGTTGAAGTCGGCGAGCGTCATCTTGGTGTAGTTGGCCTCCGGGTCACGCAGTTCGGCCATGGATTTTGACACCTTGGCCAGTTCGGTCTCAATCTTCATAATGTTCTGCATCTTCGCCGTGGCCTTCTTTTCGTTGAATCCGAAGAGACGGAACATACGTACGAGATGCTTCTTGTAAGCCTCACGTATCTCCGTGGTTGCCGAATCCGTGTCCAGATAATACTCCTTCTGCCTCAACGTGATGCCGCTCTGCACGACATTGAGGATGTTCCAGCCGGCGTTCTTCTCGTCCGCACCGATATATGTGCCGTAGAACTCATCGTTTCCGTATGCGGCGAGTTCCTTCTGGATTGCGAAAAGGGCCTCGATTGTCTTCGCCTTCTCCATCCGTCCGATGAGGGGCATGAGCGGTTTGACGCCCTCTTTGTTGCGGCGCACGGAGTCAGTGGCCAGCTTGTAGAGGTCGCTCAGCTTCTTCTCGGTCGTTCCCGGGGCGTAAGTGCCGCTCTGAAGGTCGCTGAGAATAGAGTTGATGCGTTTGTCGTTGTCCTCGCCGAGCTGGTCGAAGCTGCCGTAGCGCGAGTATGCCGCGGGCAGCGGATGGTTCTTCATCCAGCCTCCGCAGGCGAAATCATAGAAGTCCGTCACCGGATTGACACTACGGTCGAGGTTGGCCGGATCGACACCCGACCGGAGCTGTTCCTGAGCGGCAGACGTCATGACCATTGACGCCATTGCCACGATAGGAAGAAATCGTTTCATCTTCATGTTTATATGTATATTGATTAGTTGTTTCATAATCGTATGCCTGTTTCTTCTGCTGTCTCCGGAAACACGGCCGAGACTCATTCCATCAGCGCCTCCAGTTCCTCTAAGAGCTTTTCCCATTTCTCCACCTCGGCGTCAAGAGCCTTTTTCGTGGAGGTATATTCGGTGATAAGTTCCATGTTTGACGCATTCTCCGGTTCACAAAGGATGGCGTCAAGCTCTTTCAGGCGCTTCTCCATGCGCTCGATGGCCTTCTCCGAGTCGGCCACGGCCTTCTCTGCCTTGCGCACGCGCTTCTGCTGCTCCTTATGTTCGGCATAGCTCTGCTTCGTCGCAGCCGTACGCGGCTCCTCCTGTTTCGGTTCCGGTATGGGTTGCTGACGGCCACCGAGCTGGTTGAGCGACTCGAT
>USFX01000258.1 GCA_900553965.1 uncultured Prevotella sp. | reverse complement strand
AAAATGGTTAATGTCAATATGTCGCTTGCGGACAAAGACAAGACTATGTCCCTATTGTGGAGGAGAATGCTGCATATATTTATCGGATGAATACATATAACACCCAATTCCGGACGAACCCACAAAATCCACCCTTCACGTCTGCTATCGGCTTACCCCCCCGAAAGAGAGTGTCCATTTTGTTATTTAGGGATGATTTTTTGTTTCCCCGGCGTTTTTTTCATACCTCCATTCTCTTTTCTCGAATATAAACATTAACTTTGCCTTAGAAAAACTATAAACCTCAAATAAATCAAAGATGACGGAATCTGAAGTTTCAAAGAAGTTGATAACTGACTTCTATTCTCAGCACGCAGGCGAAGTAAAGGCATTCGTCGCAAAGCGTCTCGGCTATTCGTCTGAGAGCGAAGATCTCGTACAGAATATCTTTCTGAAGTTGCTTGAGTCAGACAAGATGATTTCTCCCGTCACCCTTCCATGTCTCGTCTACACGATAGCCCGCAATATGATATCCGACTACTGGAGACACCATTCTTCCGTGAGCGAATACGAACATTATATAAAGACGACGGTCGGAATATATCCCGAGCGGACTGAGGTCCGCTCCGTCTACTCGGCCGTTGAGCTCAACGACATTCTGGAGCGGGGCATCGCGCGGCTGACCGACCGCCAGCGTCATATTTACCGCATGAACGTCATTGAGGGCATGCAGGTCTCGGAAATATCGGAATGTCTTCAGGAAAACTACAAGAGTGTCGAGAACAGGCTCGGAGCAGCCCGCAAGGTCGTGCGTCAGTATGTGAGGAAGATGCTGGCCTGAGCCGTAAAAGACGGGCCGAAGACAATATTTGGTGTATAATTGGCTGTTATTTAATGGAAAAGTTGTACTTTTGCAACGTTTAATATGCACAGGCAATTATGTTTAAGAAAAAGAAAAGGTGGCATGCCATCTCCGGACAGGAACTCACGGAGATGGACAAGCGCGTGATGTATTGGGAGAACAAAGGTAAGCTCGTGCCTACCCGCGACTTGATCAAGACCCCCGAACAGATAGAGGGAATCCGCAAGAGCGGAATCGTAAACACAGGCGTGCTCGACGAAGTGGCGCGGCAGATTCATGCCGGCATGACCACGCTTGAGATAGACAGGATTTGCTATGACTATTGCACGGCCCACGGAGCCGTGCCCGCGTGTCTCGACTATGAGGGCTTCCCGAAGAGCGTCTGCACGAGCATCAACGAGGTGGTCTGCCACGGCATACCCAAGGAAGAGGACGTGCTGGAGGAGGGCGACATCATCAATGTCGACTTCACGACCATTCTTGACGGCTATTATGCCGACGCCTCACGTATGTTCATCATCGGCAAGACAACGCCGGAGAAGGAACAGCTCGTGCGCGTGGCCCGCGAGTGTCTGGAGATAGGCGCCGAGGCGGCCAAGCCCTACAGCTTCGTTGGCGACATCGGCCATGCCATACAGAAGCATGCTGACAAATACCACTACGGCGTGGTGCGCGACTTGTGTGGCCACGGCGTCGGACTGAAGTTCCACGAAGACCCAGAGGTCGTCCACTACGGCCACCGCGGCACGGGCATGCTGCTCGTTCCCGGCATGGTGTTCACCATCGAGCCGATGATAAACATGGGTACGTGGAAGGTCTTCATCGACGCTGACGACAAATACGGTTGGGAGGTCATCACGGGCGACGAGCTGCCCAGCGCCCAGTGGGAGCACACGTTCCTCATGACGGAACACGGCGTAGAGATTCTGACACACTGACACACATACGACGTAGAGAGAAAGCGCTATGGAGAATAAGGATATATATATATTAGGTATAGAGAGCAGCTGCGACGACACCTCGGCGGCAGTCCTGCGCAACGGCGTGCTGCTGAGCAACGTCACGGCCGGTCAGGACGTTCACATGGCCTACGGCGGTGTCGTTCCCGAGCTGGCCTCGCGGGCCCATCAGCAGAATGTCGTGCCCGTTGTCGACCAGGCCCTGAAGCGCGCCGGCGTCACCAAGGAACAGCTGTCGGCCATCGCCTTCACGCGCGGTCCCGGCCTGATGGGCTCGCTGCTCGTCGGGGTGAGCTTCGCCAAGGGCCTCGCCCGTTCGCTGGGCATCCCGATGATTGACGTCAACCATCTTCAGGGGCACGTGATGGCCCATTTCATAAAGGAGAGCGACGACGACACGTCGGCCCCGCCGATACCGTTCCTCTGTCTGCTGGTGAGCGGCGGAAACTCCCAGATTGTCCGTGTCAACGCCTACAACGACATGGAAGTGCTCGGCCAGACCATCGACGACGCCGCTGGCGAGGCCATCGACAAGTGCTCCAAGGTCATGGGACTGGGCTATCCCGGCGGTCCCATCATCGACCGGCTGGCCCGTCAGGGCAATCCCGAAGCCTATAAGTTCGCTGAGCCACATATTCCCGGGCTGGACTACAGTTTCAGCGGTCTGAAGACCTCGTTCCTCTATTCGCTGCGCGACTGGGTGGCGGAAGAGCCTGACTTCATCGAGCGCCACAAGGAGGACATCGCCGCCAGCCTCGAACACACCATCGTCAACATCCTGATGAACAAGCTGCGCAAGGCTGTCAAGCAGACCGGCATAAAGCATGTGGCCGTGGCCGGCGGCGTCAGCGCCAACAACGGACTGCGCAACGCTTTCCATGACCATGCCCGCCGTTACGGCTG
>USFX01000257.1 GCA_900553965.1 uncultured Prevotella sp. | reverse complement strand
ACGGAGACACAGAGGGACAATATTACTCTGTGTCTCCGTGTCTCTGTGTCCAAAAAACTTATTATAAGGTAATAATGGATACTTACTTATGATATAACGCAAAGGCTTAAATATATAATTCAACGCAAAGACGCGAAGACGCAAAGGTCAAAAATAAAGCCTCTGTGTCTTCGCGTCTTTGCGTTGAATCTGTCTCCTCAGTGCCGTCCTTGCTTCTCCGCGTTCATACCGCTTCCTCAGAACAGCTCTTCCGGCTCCTCTTCCTTCTCCTTCGGCTTCGGCGGGGCGGTCAGATTGCCCTCGCTGTCGAACATGCCGTAGGTCGTGCGGAGCACGATGAACTCGGTGCGGCGGTTGAGCTGGTTGCAGATTTCCTGCTCCTCGGGCTTCAGTTTCAGGATGAACTCCTCCGTGAGCACGTCACCCTCCTTGAGGAACGGATAGCGTTCGGTTAGCTTCTTCTTTATCGTCTTCGGCTTCTCCTTGCCGTAGCCCACGGGCGAGAGACGGTCGGCGGCGATGCCGTGGTCCGTCAGATAGGCCACGACGGCTTCGGCGCGGCGCTGCGACAGGAGCTTGTTGTAGGCCGCCGGACCGCGGTAGTCGCAGTGGGCGCTCAGCTCGATGGTCACGTTGGGGTTCTCGTTGAGCAGCTTTATCAGCTCGTCGAGCGCCACGGTCGACTCCGGCCGGAGTGTCGCCTTGTCGAAATCATAGAAGATATTGTCTATCAGAACGGGCGCGGTGATGCTCGCCAGCGGGAACTGGAGGACATATTCGGCCGACTCCGTGACCGGTTCGACGCGCAGCTGCTCCTTGTGGTTGAGATAGCCCTTGCATGTTCCCAAGAGGACATAGTCGACGTTGGGGCGTATCTGCTGCGTGAACGAGCCGTCGCCCTTGACGCTCAGTTTCAGGTTCGTGCCGTCGTTGCCGACCATATAGACCAGCGCGTTCGGCAGCTCATATCCCTCCTGCTCATAGACCCATCCCTTGACCGTCTGGACAATCTCCGGATTGACAAAGCTGTAGATATGGTCCCAGCCCTTTCCGTCGCCGCGGTTGGAGGAGAAGAAGCCCTGATTGAGCAGTCCCTCGAAGGTCATGCCGAAGTCGTCGCCCGAGGAATTGAGCGGATAGCCGGGATGCTCAACCGTCCATCCGCCGCCGACAGTGTCCGGACGGGCTATGTAGATGTCCAGTCCTCCCATGCCGGGGTGGCCGTCGGAGGAGAAATAGAGGTCGCCGTTGGGGCGGAACGTGGGGAACATCTCGTCGCCCTCGGTGTTTATCGGAGCACCGAGATTTTCGACACCGCCCAGTCCGCTGGTCGTCAGCCGTACGCGCCACAGGTCCAGTCCACCCATGCCGCCGGGCATGTCACTCGTGAAGTAGAGCCACTGACCGTCGGGCGAGACAGCCGGATGGGCGTAGCTGGAGAGCGTGTCGCGCGTGATTTCGAGCGGCGTCGACTTCCCCCATGCGGCGTCAGAGCGTGCCGAGGTGCAGATGGTGGCATATCGCGGATACGACGGATCTGTCTGACACTGTGTCAGATACATCGTCTTTCCGTCCGGCGTGAACGAGCATACGCCCTCGTCGAAGGCCGAATTGAGCTCCGTGTCGATGTCCTCGGGCTTTGTCCACTTCCCTTTCTCGTCCTTCACCGATACGAATATGTCGCCGTTCTTCGTTCCCGTGATACCGCTCAGCTCGTCGCCCTTGACGTCATTGCGCGTCGACGTGAAATAGAGCTGGTCGTTATCGTCGCCGGCCAGCATGGGCGAATAGTCGGCGCGGCGCGAGTTGAAGAAATTCTCACGCTTCACCGTATATTGTGAACCGGCCTCCTTCCACTTCGGGGCCATCTCCGCCGAGCGCAGGCCGACCTCGGCCAGGCGGCATCCGGGCATGCTGTCGAGCGCCGTCCGGAAGTGGCGGGCCGCCTCCTTGTAGTTTCCGTTCTTCATGAGCTGCTGGGCCAGATAGAGATGGGTCGTGCTGTCGGCCTGACCGTAGCGCAGGACATTGTTATAGGCGGCTATGGCCCGCTGGGTGTAGTTGATGCGGCGGTAGCAGTCGGCCAGCTTCAGCGCCCGCTTGCCGCGCGTGGCCCGTTCCTTGGCCGGCGTGGCCGAATAAGCCTTCTTATACTTCACGGAGGCGTCATAATACTCCCCAAGGGCATAGAACTTATCCCCTTTCTTCATGGCCGCGTCCGCTCCGCACGACACGATGACGGCCGCGATGACGGATATGTATATTATATAATGTATTATGCGCATACGTTTATATAACGGCAAACCGCAAGTTTTATTATAAAACGATTGCATTTTGAAGGGAAGAGGCGGAAAATGCTGTCAGAATAATATCCCAAATTTTAACACTTGAAAATCCTCAAACCAGAACGCGGCAAAGCCGAAACTTTTACATTCCGCCTCCTTAGTCCTCCGAAAATTTCACCGTCTCCGGGCCGGGAGGCCCTCCCGGCTCTGCGAAAGCGGCCTTCTTGCATGACGGCGGCGGCCCTGTTGCAATGCCGTAAGGGCCCCGCCGCAACCCCGTAAGGCCCTTACGGCAGGACTTCCGGCCGGATTTTATTGCACACTTTCATGATTTTCGCCGTAACACACTGGCCCTCAAACAATAAAAGATGCACGCGCAAAACTCGCGAATTTGCGGCCAAAAGATTTTCATTTTTGAATTCTTCAAGGATTT
>USFX01000256.1 GCA_900553965.1 uncultured Prevotella sp. | reverse complement strand
CCACCGCCGCTATTGATAAAACGATTTTCTTCATAAGTTTTCCTCCTTTCATCAGCCCATCGTCTGCGGTCTCCAGCCGATATTCCGGCGACGTTCTGCGACGGCCGCAGGGTGCGTGTCAGCCCAAGATCTGGGCCGCGTGGTCCTTCACCTTTATCTTCTTCGGTTCGATGATGCGCTCGACGGTGCCGTCTTCGGCGATGATGAACGTCGTGCGGAACGTACCGAAATACTTCCGGCCGCACATGCTCTTCTCGCCCCACACACCGAATTTTTCCGCCAAAGCATGCTCCGTGTCGGCAATGAGGCGGAACGGAAGCTCATTCTTTGCGATGAACTTCTGATGCGATTTCTCGTCGTTGATGCTCACGCCGACCACTTCATAGCCCGCACTGCGCAGCGCGTCGTAATTGTCGCGCAGATTGCAGGCCTGGCTTGTGCATCCCGAAGTCATGTCCTTCGGGTAGAAATAGAGCACCAGTTTCTTGCCTGCGAAGTCGCTCAGCTTCACTTCCTGTCCTTTCTCGTCGCGTCCGAGGATTTCCGGCGCCTTGTTTCCTGTTTCCATAATCAATACTGTTGTTTTGGTTTATACATGCCGCAAGCATACATTATATATACTGCGCGCATACGTTATGTCTACTGCAAATATACATCACATTCTCCGAAAGCGTATGGCTTTTATGATTATGTAACGTCATTTATGAGTTTCTGCCACTTTGCGGCGGTTTGGAGAGAGTCCTTTCTGACTTCCCGGACCATTATCGCTGTCGTCGCATGCCGACAGAGACTTTCGCGCCCACGGAACAAATTCCTCCGTAAGAAGTGGTTTCATCTGATTTTTATGATTACCTTTGCTCCGATTAAAGATATAAGATGAAACCATTAAGTAGAAATGCCGTCATAGGTTACCCTGCCGGAATAATAACCGGAGTGACCTACGGCCTTAATCCGCTGTTTGCCATGCCTCTGATACATGACGGCGCAGCCATCGAATCAATACTGTTTTTCCGCTACGGCTTTGCCGTCCTGCTCTTGGGGATATTCCTGATGACGCGCAGACAGAGCTTCCGGATATCGTGGCGTCAGGCCGGCGTGCTTCTGACGCTCGGTCTGCTGTACACGGCAAGCAGCACGTTCCTCTTCGCCGCCTACAACTATGTGGCCTCCGGGCTGGCCACGACCCTCGTCTTTCTCTATCCGGTGCTTGTGGCCGTGATAATGGTGTTCCTGCGCGTGGTGCCGTCGTGGCCAGTGTGGCTTTCCATCGCCGTCACATTTGCGGGCGTATTGATAATGACCTGGAGCGACGGAACGCAGCCGGTCAATCCCTTGGGAGTGATGCTCGCGCTGGCTTCGGCGCTGGTATATGCCTTGTTCATCGTGATAATAAACCGCAGCAAAGTGATAAAACCCATACCAAACACTTTGCTCACGTTCTATGCCCTTTGTGTGGGAGCCTTCATTTTCTTCATCAAGATTGTCATGTCCGACACTGCGCCGACGGCCGGCATCGACGACGCAGCGTCGTGGATGAACCTCGTCGGGCTGGCACTGCTGCCCACCATCGTCTCCACAGCGACGCTGGCAGTGGCCACGCGCAACATCGGCGCCACCAAGGCGTCGGTGCTCGGAGTGTTTGAACCGGTCACGGCCATCCTTGTGGGCACGCTGGTATTCGGCGAACCGCTGACCGTGAACATCGTTGCGGGCATCGCGCTGGCCGTGACGGCCGTGATGTTCATGATTGCTTCCACCAAGCGATAGACACTTCCCCACCCTTCCGTCTTTTCCCATCCATCAATAACCAAACCACTACTGTATGACAAAATCCGATAATACATCCCGTGAGAAAGAGATATACAAGGTGACCCTTTGTGGCGGGGCGGTCAATCTGTTGCTGCTCGTGTTCAAGTTTGTCGCCGGAGTCGCGGCCCACAGTTCGGCGATGATAGCCGACGCCGTCCATTCGCTGTCCGACTTTGTCACCGACATCGTCGTGATCGCTTTCGTGAGAATATCGGGCAAGCCGCAGGATGAAGACCATGAGTACGGTCATGGCAAGTACGAGACCTTTGCGACGGCGCTGATCGGAGCGGCGTTGCTCATTGTCGGCATCGGAATATTTGCCGATTCGGCGTCCGGCATCGTCGGGTTCATGCGCGGAGAACGCCTCGAAGCCCCAGGCATGCTGGCCTTTGTGGCGGCGCTGGTGTCGGTGCTGTCGAAGGAGGCCGTCTACCGCTATACCGTCATCAAGGGCCGCCGGCTGAACTCAAAGGCCGTGATAGCCAACGCCTGGCACCATCGCAGCGACGCCCTGTCGTCGGTAGGCACGATGGCGGGCATCGGCGGGGCCATATTCTTGGGTGACACGTGGCGCGTGCTCGACCCGTTGGCGGCACTGGTAGTGAGCCTGTTTATCATTCGGGTGGCATGGCAACTGGTGAAGCCGAGCATCGACGAGCTGCTCGAAAAGTCGCTGCCGAAGGACATGGAGGACACGATAACGGCGGTCATCCTGTCGTTCAAGGGCGTCAGATCGCCCCACCATCTCCGCACGCGCTACATCGGCAACACCATCGCGATAGAGGTTCACATCAGGCTCGACGGCTCCATGACGCTCAACGAAGCCCATGACATAACCAAGGGGATAGAGGCGGCGCTGAAGGAGAAGTTTGGAGAGAGAACACATATCGGCATACACATGGAACCGTGGAAATGACGGGGAGACCATAGGACGGGATAATATCAAATAAGGTTCATGCACATGGTAGGGACATAGTCTCGTCTTTGTCCGCAAACAACG
>USFX01000255.1 GCA_900553965.1 uncultured Prevotella sp. | reverse complement strand
GCTGTTCAACGCTACGGCCGGAAGCGGATATAACTGGGTGAGCGGCAAGGCCCAGCTCAACCTCGGACTGACCTACGGCGACCGCTTCTTCGGCGACCGTCTGGGCATCATGGCGGCCGCGTCATATCAGAACGCGCCGGGCGGTTCTGACAATACGGAGTTTGAATATGACGTCGACGACGACGGAAACGTGTTCCTCAACAAGGCCGAAGTGCGCCAGTATTATGTCACCCGTGAACGTCAGAGCTACTCGCTGGCCGCCGACTATAAGCTCAACGCCAACCACCGGATTTCGTTCAAGGGCATATACAACCGTCGCAATGACTGGGAGAACCGCTACCGCATAACATACAAGAAGCTGGGCGACGAGGCTTCCAAGCAGTCGGTTGTGCTTCAGACGAAGGCCGGCGACGGCTCAAACCGCGACGCGCGTCTCGAATTGCAGCAGACGATGGACTTCACCCTCGATGGCGAACATCTCTTCGGCGCCCTGAAAGCCGATTGGGCCGTGGCTTTCTCACGTGCCACGGAGGATCGTCCCGAGGAGCGCTATTTCGGTGTTGAGATGAAGGGGAAGAAGAACAAGGACTTCTTCAAGGACCTCAGCTTCATCGGTGCGGGAGGCCGCACGCCCTATCCGTCAAAGCGTCTCGGTGCCATCGGCGACTATTCGTGGTCCATCGACGAGCTGACCAACGCCAACGAGAACATCAGTGAGAACGAATGGAAGGCGCGGCTGAACTTCAGTCTGCCCCTTGCCGGCGGACTCTATGGCAACAAACTGCGCTTCGGCGGCAAGTTCACATCGAAGGAGAAGTCGATGGACGCCCACTGCTACGACTACACCAAGCCGTATGAGGAGGTCTATGGAGACGAGTGGCAGGGCCGCATGTCCAACCAGATACGCAGTGGTTTCCTCGCCGGCAGCAACTATCCCACCGGAACGCCGTTCATATCGAAGGGCTACATCGGCGGTCTGCCGTTCGGAGAGATGCACCGGGGAGCCGTCGAACTGCTTGAAAACGCCTCCGGAAACTACAGTGCCACGGAGCGCATCAGCAGCGGATACATCCGTTTTGACCAAAGTCTGGGCCGTCGTCTTGAGGCCGTCGTCGGTCTGCGCATGGAGCACACGGCACTGCGTTACAGCGGATTCAACTGGGTTGTCGACGACATCGACGACGAGCAGGGACGCCTCGAAGCGACCGGTGACCGACGGAACAGCTACACGACGTGGCTGCCGAGCGTGCTGCTGAAGTATAACGCCACGGACGATCTCAAGCTGCGGGCCTCTTTCACCAAGACTCTCTCGCGTCCGAAATATTCGGCTCTCGTGCCATGCACGAACTACAACATCGCGGAAGAGGGGGCACGGTTCGGCAATCCCGACCTGAAACCCACCACGTCATACAACTTCGACCTCAGCGGCGAATACTATTTCGAGAGCGTCGGTCTTGTCAGCCTCGGTCTGTTCTACAAGAACATCCATGACGTCATTGCCGAGGAGCACTGGAAGAGCACGTCGGACCCCAACATTCCGGCCGGTCTGCTCAATGAAGACGGTGAACCGGTGAAATATGAAATCACGAAAAACATCAACGCTTTCGACGCCGGAATATTCGGTGTTGAGGCATCATGGCAGCGCGATTTCGGCTTCATCGCACCCTGGCTGAAGGCCTTCGGATTCTACGGAACCTACACCTACACCCACAGCACGACGCGCAACCACCGCTTCGAGCACCGCACGGCCGATGCCTCGGGCGACATAAAGATGACCGGCTCGCCCGAGCACACGGCAAATGCGTCGCTCTTCTATGAGGACAAGGGGCTGAGCGTACGTCTGTCGTACAACTTCGCCTCTGATTTCGTCGACGAGTTCGGAACCGTCGCCGCCCTTGACCGCTACTACGACAAGGTCAACTACCTCGACCTCAACGCGAGCTATACGTTCGGAAAGAAGGTCCGGACGACCGTCTATGCCGAGGCGACCAACCTGCTCAACCAGCCGCTGAGATACTATCAGGGCACGAAGGACCGCACGATGCAGGCCGAATACTACGGTGTGAAGCTGAACGCCGGCGTGAAGGTCAGTTTCTGACCCGGCCGGATGATTTCACGAACAAGAACAACAATAACCCAAATAAATTTAAGACAATATGAACAAGAACAAAAGACCATTCCTGATGCTGTGTCTGCTGCTCGCCGCCATGACCGTCATGGCCCAGACAGCGGCCGAATGGAAAGCGCTGAAGAGCGACGTAAACTTCTTCCTCGTGAACGACATGGGGCGCAACGGCTACTACGACCAGAAGCCGATAGCGGAACTGATGGGCCGGATGGCCGACGAGATAGGACCCGAGTGTGTCGTAGCGGCCGGCGATGTCCACCATTTCGAGGGTGTGACAAGCGTCACGGACCCGCTCTGGATGACCAACTATGAGCTCATCTACAGCCATCCGGAGCTGATGCTCCCGTGGTATCCCATTCTCGGCAACCACGAATACCGCGGCAACACACAGGCCGTCATCGACTATTCTGCGGTCAGCCGCCGCTGGGAAATGCCGTCACGCTACTACACCCGCGTGCTCGAAGACGACGGAACCTCCGTCCGCCTCGTCTTCATCGACACGACGCCGCTCATCGGAAAGTACCGCAACGAAAGCTCCTCCTATCCCGACGCCTGCCGTCAGGACCGTGACCGTCAGACGCAATGGCTCGACTCCGTGCTCACGGCGGCCCGCGAAGACTGGGTCATCGTCATCGGCCATCACCCCGTCTACGCCGAAACACCAAAAGACGGCAGCGAACGCATCGACATGCAGAGCGCCGTCGCCCCTATCCTCAGCCTCC
>USFX01000254.1 GCA_900553965.1 uncultured Prevotella sp. | reverse complement strand
CTACTGCCGCAACGGCAGCGCCAGCCGGTGACGGACAGCCGACGTAAACCTTTGCGTAAGTTCTTATGTTTTTATTTGCCGCTTATTTGTTGCTTTTGAAAAAAAACATTATCTTTGCGCTATAATTACGATGAAACGACAAATCTGAATCAAATCAAAGAATTAAAGATATTATAATTTACTATTATGAAACCATTAAACAAAAACTTTGCGCCTAAGAGCGTAATGCCCGAGAAAGTCATTCAGTTCGGAGAAGGCAACTTCCTCCGCGCCTTCGTAGATTGGATTATCTGGAACATGGACCAGAAGACCGATTTCAACGGTTCTGTGGTTGTCGTACAGCCCATCGACCGCGGTATGGTTGAATGGCTCAACGGTCAGGACTGCCTCTATCACGTCAACCTCCAGGGACGCGAGAACGGCCAGCCCGTCAACACCCTCCAGCGTATCGACGTCATCAGCCGCGCACTGAACCCCTATACACAGAATCAGGCTTTCATGGCTCTGGCCGACCAGCCCGAAATCCGCTTCGTGATCTCAAACACGACCGAGGCCGGTATCGCATTTGACCCGAGCTGCAAGCTCGAAGACGCCCCCGCCTCTTCTTATCCCGGCAAGCTCGTCCAGCTGCTCTATCGTCGTTGGCAGACTTTCAACGGTGACCCCACCAAGGGACTCATCATCTTCCCCTGCGAGCTCATCTTCCTCAACGGCCACGTGCTGAAGGACTGCATCAACAAGTACATCGAGCTGTGGAAACTCCCGAAGGAGTTCAAGGAGTGGTTCGACAACAGCTGCGGCGTCTATGCAACACTCGTTGACCGTATCGTTCCGGGATTCCCCCGCAACGAGATCAAAGAGATTCAGGAGAAGGTCTGCTATCGCGACAACCTCGTCGTACAGGCTGAGACATTCCACCTCTGGGTCATCGAGGCTCCGAAGGAAATCGCCAATGAGTTCCCCGCAGACAAGGCCGGTCTGAACGTTCTGTTCGTTCCGTCAGAGGAGCCCTACCACAAGCGCAAGGTGACGCTGCTCAACGGCCCGCACACCGTGCTCTCACCAGTGGCTTTCCTCAGCGGCGTGAACATCGTACGCGACGCCTGCAACCACGAAGTTATCGGCAAGTACATCCATAAGGTTCAGTTCGAGGAGCTCATGCAGACTCTCGACCTCCCGATGGAGGAACTGGAGAAGTTCGCTGCCGACGTGCTGGAGCGCTTCGACAACCCGTTCGTAGACCATCAGGTGACGAGCATCATGCTCAACTCCTTCCCGAAGTTCTGCGCACGCGACCTGCCCGGAGTGAAGACATATCTGGAGCGCAAGGGCGAGCTGCCCAAGGGCCTCGTGTTCGGTCTGGCCGCCATCATCACATACTATAAGGGTGGCAAGCGCGAGGACGGAACAGAGATTGTTCCGAACGACGCACAGGACATCATGGACCTGCTGAAGAACCTCTGGGCTACGGGCGACACACAGGCTGTTGCCGACGGTGTTTTGGGCGCCACATCAATCTGGGCCGAGGACCTCAACAACGTTGCCGGTCTCAACGCTCTCGTAAAGCAGTATCTTGACCTGATTCAGGAGAAGGGTATGCTGGAGGCTGTCAAGACTATCCTCTAACGGAAGACAACGACACGGCTATGCCACCATGACCGTCAGCCGGACATTCACCGGCGACTGTACGGACGGCATATCCACGTCATCATAAAAACGCAGGGACGCAAAGACACAAGAGGAACATCGGTTTCCTTGTGGCTTTGCGTCCTTTTGAAATAAAGACAACTATTCAGTTACAAATAAATGGCGACCTTTTAAGTATGTGCAACAAATTGTTTATACTTTGAACACAGAGACACGGAGACACAGAGGACAATATTACTCTGTGTCTCCGTGTCTCTGTGTTCAAAAAAACTTATTATCAAGGTAATAATAAATACTTAGCTTAAGAAAATAATTAAAATAATGGAGAACAACAACGAAAACTTGCTAAAAGAATACGCTAAGCGATACGAAACACCGGATTTTCTTCCGGCTGACCCGAGCTGGTTCATGCACCAGGTCGCCGGACAGCTCAATCAGGAGACAATGGCTTTCATCGCCTCATGTCTGAGCTACGGCAACCGCAAACAGTTTTTCCCTAAGATACAATACGTTCTTGACTGCTCCGGCGGCAATGTCCATGAATGGGTGAGCAGCGGACGGTTTGACGCCGACATCCCAGCCGACGACCAGTGTTACTACCGGCTCTATACGCGCCGCACGATGAACACCTTTCTTCATACTCTGCGCGACATGATCGCAGAATATGGCTCCATCGGAGAATTCGTCCGCAGCAATGCCTCCGACGGCTATTCCGCCGTGGCCGCCATCTGCCGCTTCTTCGCGACCAAAGGAATCGAGGTCATTATCCCCAAAAACACGCAGTCGGCATGCAAGCGCGTCTGCATGTTCCTGCGATGGATGGTCCGCGACAATTCGCCTGTCGACCTCGGTCTGTGGAGCAGTTTCATCGACAAGCGCACGCTGATTATGCCGATGGACACCCACGTCGTCCAGCAAGCCTGTCGCCTCGGTCTCCTCACCAGCCGCTCCGGCTCAATGGCCGCAGCCCGCAAGCTGACCGCCCGCATGTCCGAGATATTCCCCGACGACCCGCTCAAAGGAGATTTCGCGCTGTTCGGATATGGAGTGAACAAAGGCGGGGAATGAGGCGGAAGAATTGGATATTTGCGGTAGTCTCTGAATGAAATTTCCGACGTCGCATATTTGCAAGGTTCACGACTGTTCGGAAGATAACAAAGGAACTTGTAGAGACGTCACACCGTGGCGTCTCCCATGCAAAGATGCTGACAGGAAGGGTGT
>USFX01000253.1 GCA_900553965.1 uncultured Prevotella sp. | reverse complement strand
TTGAATTCTTCAAGGATTTTGAGGTGTTTGTCGGGATAATTCCGAGTTTTTAACACTTCGCGGTGAGGTATGGAGGAGAATTTGTCCCCATATTTTTTGTAATCTCAGACAAACTGACTATATTTGCAAGACACAACATTTCAAATATATGCAAGCTATGTGCGAGAACAATAAATATATCCGTTTCGACTGGGCCGCCAAGCGCATACTCCGCGACAAGGCCAACTTCGGCGTGCTCGAAGGACTTGTCACGGTTCTGCTCAACGAAAAAATACACATCACGGAGATACTTGAAAGCGAGGGCAATCAGGATGATGTCTATGACAAGTTCAACCGTGTGGACATCAAGGCGACGAACAGCCGCGGTGACATAATCATCGTGGAAATCCAGCTCACGCGTGAACTGTATTATCTCGAACGCATACTCTATGGCGTCTCAAAGGCCATAACCGAGCATATCTCGCTCGGAGACAAATATGACAAGGTGAAGAAGGTCTACTCCATAAACATCCTGTACTTCGACATCGGGCAGGGCTCGGACTATCTCTACCATGGCCGTACCGTCTTCCGCGGCGTACACACCAACGACACGCTTGTCGTAAGGGCCCGTGAGCGCGAGGCCATAAGCTCAAGGACGCCGGAAGACATCTTTCCGGAATACTTCATCATACGCGTCAACGAATTCAACAAGATAGCCACCACGCCGCTCGAAGAGTGGATTGACTATCTGAAAAACGGCCATATCAAGGAAGATACCACTGCCCCCGGACTGGAGGAGGCCCGCAAACGCCTGCAATACATGTCCATGAACAAACAGGAACGGCAGGATTATGACCGGCATATCGATGCAATAATGGTGCAGAACGATGTGCTTGACACCGCGAAGATGGAGGGCAGAGCTGAGGGCAGAGCTGAGGGTAGAGCTGAGGGTAGAGCAGAGGGTATTGCTGAGGGAAGAGCTGAGGGCAGAGCAGAGGGAAAAATAGAAGGTCTTCTTGAAGCAGCACGTAAGATGAAGTCACACGGTCTTCCGCCAGAGACGATAGCACAAATAACAGGGCTCACCGTGGCAGAAATTAAGAACTTACAATAAACTCCTTAACTCCTTAACCTAAGAAGCGCTCCGCAGAGCGCTTCTTAGGTTAATAAACAAACTTCCCTTCCTTCGTTATTCCGGCCACGGAGACCTTTATCCGCGTCTCCTTGCCGTTGTTATAGAACTTCGCCGTCAGCCGTCCTTCACTGTCGGTGACGGCATTCGGATTCCAGTAGAGCGTACGGCGATAGTCTTTCGAACGCTGCGGTTTGCGGTTGCTGTAGTCCGGATTATAGAAAGCGGTCGGTTCATTGAAGCCCCGAAGCACGATATGGCGGTCGCGGAATGTATATTGTCCGCCGCCGTCCTCAAACGGAACCATCTCGACGGTCACATCCGCTGTCGTGCGGCTCATCTCAAGATCAACATCACTGTTACGTGGCTCATAGTCCGTATAGACACGGACCTTGTGCAGGCTACGGAGTTTCAGTTGGTCATAGAAAGCCCGCGGGTTTCGGTTGTCCATCGTGCGGCTCATACCCGAGACTTCGGAACCGAGATTGCCGTCGGGATTGAACGTACGGTAATAGGTGTAACGGTCAATCCGCCCCGCCACGTTGTAACGCTTATAACGTCCCATGTTGCCGTAAAGATAACGTGCAATCTGCACCGGGAACTGTCTCATGTCGTACATTCCGAAGCTCAATCCGTAGTCTGTGATGTCGTTATACAGGTCATAGGCATCCGCAACGTAGGCCGGTTTGGTGTAGTCGATGGCGCGGCGGCCGCGCTTCTTGCCCTTCACGTCAAGGTTCTGGAGCAGATGGTCCTCCGTCTCCATCGACGACAGGCTGTCCGGACGGCCGAGGTCGAGCGACGTGCGTATCTCCGGACAGTGGGTCTGATAATAGCCGTATTTCGACGCGAAGACCGGAAAGAACATGTCACGCTTCACGTAATAGTCAGGATAGGCTTCCTCATTGGTCATATCGCGGTCGTGGCGTGACGCCATCGACTTCTTCAGCGAATCCTTCTCGTTGTATGCCTTCATCTTCAGTACGGCCGTACCGTAGAACGGCGGAATCTCAAAGGAATAGCGTCCGCCGTCATGAGTGAGCTGTTTTCCGCCGACGAGTCCGTCAGAGTAGACTATCGTAGCCTCAACGAAGACCTCCTTTTTCAGCCCGCCGTGATTGACACCGATCTGGTCATTGGCCGTTCCGAGCGAGCCGTATTCTATCGACGAGGCGAACCCGGCCCTTTCGTCGGCCGTCATGTCCGGACTGCCCGTCCCGAGGTCCACTGTCTCTGAGGCGTCCGGAATTTCGGCGAACGGGTCGGCAATGGCGTCAACCTCCTCAACCTTCATTCCCGTCATGCCCCGTCCGCGGGCCCACGACGCAATCTCCTCCGGCTCGGCGAGCGTCAGGTCCGGCGTCTTATATACCCCGCCCTCGACCGTCAGCGACTTCTCGGGCTGATAACGCCGCTCCATGAAGAGCGTGTCGGACAGCTCCCGCCAGTCATACCGGCGCCAGCCCTGAACCATCATCAGCTGGTCGAGCGCCTGACGGTGTTCCTCATCGTCGGCAGCGAAATAGTATGCCGGCGACGCTATAAACCCTTTCAGCTCACTGCTGAGCAGCAGTTCCGTGCGGATGTCGCCGTCGTCGTATGTCTCCTCGTCCGTACAGGCATCACGCACAGCCACCGACACGAGCGTCGGCTCGGTCACACCGCTGCACGCTAACTGTAGATTTATTTCCTCGTAAGGGTCGTACTGAACCTTCGCGCCGCTCTCGACGACCGTCCGTCCGGCGTCATAGTCGTGGCCGTTGACGAAGAACAGGCGGTCGGCGACGATGCGCCCG
>USFX01000252.1 GCA_900553965.1 uncultured Prevotella sp. | reverse complement strand
GTGTGTGGACTGCCCCCATGGTGTCCCCGACCAGAATCAGTCTCAACATTATGCTGAACACTTCCATATCTACCGCACCGACGCCTCCCGTCTGCCGGACATCATCCGCCGCCTCTTTATCCCGGCTTCTGTCATCCCCGCCTCCTTCCATCCGTTCGAGACCCAATATGACACATATCTGATGAAGGCCGAGGATGTCATGAAGTAGAAGATGTCCCACTCACCTTTTTTATAAGAAGGCCAAAAGAGGATTATGAAAAGCATAAAAAAGAATCGGCAAGTCAACGAATTACGCTGTAAACCGCTGACTTGCCGATTCTTTTTCATAACTTTGCAAGCAAAAAGACAAACCTAATGAAAGAAAAAGAAGATAACGATATGCTCGAATCACCCGATAATGGCAATAATACAGCACTGTTGCCAATAGAGAATCTGATTCATGTTATCCGCGGTCAACAAGTGATGATTGACAGCGATTTGGCGCGGCTGTATGGCGTAGAGACAAAAAGGTTGAAAGAACAGGTCAGACGTAATATAAACAGATTCCCTGTCGATTTCATGTTTGAACTCACAAAAGAAGAGCTTGAGAGTTTGAGGTCGCAATTTGCGACCTCAAACCAAGACAGACAAAGAGGTGGAAACCGTTATACACCTTTCGCCTTCACCGAAAATGGTGTGGCAATGCTAAGCAGCGTATTGAAGTCCGATACTGCAATCGAAGTCAACATCCGCATCATGAGAGCCTTCACGTCAATGCGCAGCTTCCTGATGAGCAATGCACATATTTTCCGGCGGCTTGAAGCCGTTGAACATCACCAGTTGCTTATGCAGAAACATCTGTCGGATACGGACATGAAGATTGAGGAGGTGCTGACACGTCTTGAAGATAAAGAGTCTGAACCTATTGAGGGATTCTTCTTCGAAGGACAGATATTTGATGCCTATTCCCTCATTTCCGATCTGGTCAGAAAGGCGGACGAAAGAATAATCCTTATTGACAACTATGTGGATGACCGTGTTCTGAAAGTCCTCACAAAGCGTAAGGAAGGAGTGGCGGCCACGATCTATACAGACCCGCGACATTCGCAGATAACCAATGACTTGCAACGGCATAACGCACAATATCCGCAGATAGAGGCCAGAAATTGTTCAAACGTGCATGACAGATTTCTTATCATTGATGATACGGTTTATTTCATCGGCGGCTCGATAAAGGATCTTGGAAAGAAAATAGTAGCGTTCAGCCGGATGCAGCAACATCCCGATAATATCCTGACAAGGCTTAGATAAGCCGATGTGGAAGTATTATCATTGAATAATACGACAAACACGGAGATACACAGCAGAGCATCGGCTCTCGGTATCTCCGTGTTTGTCGTTTTATAGGACCATTGCCGGACGCAAAAGGTTACGTCCCTGACGCGTCGGCTCACTGCTGCAGCTTCGGCTTCAGCTCGTCGGGCGAATCGTTTGTGAACATGTTCACGGCCGGTGCCTGTTTTTCGAAGAGGTTGGTTATCGTCTGGCTGTCGAGCGTCAGTGTCGGGCGGAAGTCGTCGCCCGTCATATATTTGAGTATGGCCCGGCGCATCTGGCGCGCCACCGGACGGCTGTCGAGATTGTTGCTGATGTCCATCGTTGTCATCAGCAGACGGCCGCCGAGCACGTTTGCCTCGATGAGCATGCCGAGTTTGCGGCTCACGTGCCACGTGTCGATGGGCTGAATGGGCGGCTGATAGTCGGCGGGCAGCTCCCGCAGGTTCATCACCTGAGCCTTGTTGACCAGTTCCCACCAGTTGAGATTGGTCCAGTCGTCGGTCGGGAACTCCCTGAACAGCGGATGATCGGTGTCTATCGTCGCTCCCGTAGTGTGCGGCGGGCGCATCTTAAACCAGCTCGTATTCCAGAAAACGGGCAGATATGTCTGCTTGACGTCGCTTCCCATGCGCACCCGTCCTGCGGCGGTCAGCAGCACGCGGCCGCCGTTTTTCAACATCTCGACAGCCTTGGTATCCAGCGTGTCGGTGATATGAAGGCCGGCAACGGAAGGCATTTCCGTGGAAGCGGGATAAACCCAAAAGTCCCATGAGTTCTCCGCCGTCGGTCCGTTTTTGCTCTTCACCGTCGCCGTGAGCGTCAGCTTGGTCGGCTCAGCAAACTCTTTGAGCGTCATGGAGACCACTCCCAACTCGTTGTTCTTGCCCACAGGGATGTCCGCCTCGCTCATGACAGCTCCGGCGACCGCCCGTCCGTTCTGCGTTATGGTATATTCTGCCTTAGCGTCGCGCAGTTCTTCGTTGTAAGCGTTATACAGTTCGACGGGCACGCTGAGCGTCTCGTCGTTGGTGAAGACAAACTTCGGGAAACGCGCCAGCGGCACCACCGGCGAACAGAAGCGGCTCCAGTCTGCGGCCGTGCAATAGCCCTTCTCGCGCCAGAAGACGTTGAGCACACCAACGAGCGCCGTGCCCTGACCGCTGTAGTCGTTGAGCCCGAGGAGCTGGAATCCCGCATAGTCTTTCGTCCGCAGGTTGCGCTCAATCTCATACTTGTATGCCAGTGTCTGCAGACGGCCACTGGCCATGAGAAACTTCTCCGCCTGCGAGGCCATGCCGCCGTTCTCCAACAGGTCGCGGAATATCTCGAAGTTGCCCGCCTTGTATGCTCCCGTGTACTGGTCTATCTCGCGGAAGTCCGGGAATGCGCACCACTGCCCCTGCTCATGAGCCAGAATGGGAGTGTTGTTGACGTCGTCGGCGCTCTTCGGCTTGAAGTTGCGGGGCCGCAACAGCTGATCGTAATAGTCGTCCGACGACTGCGGCGCACGGCGGTCCCAGTCGAGTCCGCGCGCCCCGCCCTTCACGTGATATTCGCTTCCGCTGTCCCAAGCCCATCCGCCACCGACCGAAGCTCCGCAATAGACAC
>USFX01000251.1 GCA_900553965.1 uncultured Prevotella sp. | reverse complement strand
AGTGAGTCCTGAGCAGCCAATTCTTTGTTTAAAACCGCCACAATGTGACACCCGCACAATGCCCCAGCCTTATCTCATCCTCACGCAGGGATGCCCCAGGTGCATCCGTCAATCGCATGCCGATAGCCGCCTTTTCGTGTTTCGAGGGTGTTGCGAAACCATTAAATCATACGGGAACAATCGGAAAACGGCTGACAAAAACACCCGAAAATGCCCTCAAAACGGCATCAGAACCAGGCACTTTTGAAAATATTTCCCCGACGGACGCAAATTCGTGAGTTTTGCGCGTGCAAACACAACCGACTGACGTCCAGTCGTTTATCCCGTCTTTTATCGATATGTGCAATTTCAGAATGCCGAAAAACCGCTTTTTCGGGCCAAAATGTCAGGATTTGTTCTGCCGTAAGGGCCTCCTTGGGTCGCGGCGGGGACGCTTTCGTCGTGCAACGGGGCGCTTGTTGCAGTGCAACGGACGCCCCGCCAGAACCCCGGGAGGCCCTTACGGCAAAACCGCCGCATCTCCACCATGCTCCAAGCCCATTCCAGCCGTTCTAAAACGGAATTTTCATTTGTCACCGATTTTTGCGCAGCAATGTTTACAGAAGACAACCGCACGCTGTGGTGTTGTGTCAGACAGAGGAACAGAAAACCTGTGCATAAATGAGGGCGTCAGCCTTATGTTCCTTTGTCCAATAAAAAATATGCCTTTATAAAACTTTGCGCCTTGGCATTTTTGCGTTGAAAAATAACCGCTTGCCGGCCTTCTGTCCCTGTAACTCCGGGTATCTCCTCCTCGAAAAACTTTCCCTAACCTCCAGTAATTCGTAATTTATTAGTAATTTTGCAGCGGACAATTCATACTTAATTAAATATAAAGACAATGGCAAAGAAAGCATTACTCATGATTCTCGACGGATGGGGAATCGGAAAACATGGTTGTGGTGACGTCATCTACAACACGCCCACGCCCTATCTCGACTATCTCACGGCCGTCAGCGCCCACTCACAGTTAGAGGCTTCGGGCGAAAACGTAGGTCTGCCCGACGGACAGATGGGCAACTCGGAGGTGGGACACCTCAACATCGGCGCCGGACGCGTCGTATATCAGGACCTCGTGAAAATCAACCGTGCATGCAAGGACGGCTCCATACTCCAGAACCCCGGAATCGTCGCTGCATATAGCTATGCCCGTGACAACGGAAAGAAGCTCCACCTGATGGGTCTGACCAGCAACGGCGGCGTTCACTCGTCACTGGACCACCTGAAGAAGCTCATCGAAATCGGCAAGGAATACGGACTCACTGAGACCTATGTCCACTGCTTCATGGACGGCCGCGACACCGACCCGAAGAGCGGTGCGGGATTTATCAGCGAGATTGACGCCGTGTGCCGCGAGAACGGCGCACACATCGCCAGCATCGTCGGCCGCTTCTACGCCATGGACCGCGACAAGCGCTGGAACCGTGTCAAGGAGGCCTACGACCTCATCGTCAGCGGCACGGGCACAAAGGCCGACGACATGGTCAAGGCCGTTGAGGCAAGCTATGCCGAGGGTGTGACCGACGAGTTCATCAAGCCCATCAGCAACGCCACCGTCGACGGAACAATCTCTGAGGGCGACGTCGTCATCTTCTTCAACTTCCGCAACGACCGCGCCAAGGAGCTCACTCAGGTGCTCACACAGCAGGACATGCCGGAAGAGGGCATGAAGACCATCCCCGGACTGCGCTACTACTGCATGACGCCTTACGACGCTTCGTTCACCGGCGTGGAGATTCTCTTCCCGAAGGAGAACGTGGAGAACACTCTGGGCGAATATCTCAGCTCACAGGGCAAGCGCCAGCTCCACACGGCCGAGACGGAGAAGTATGCTCACGTGACATTCTTCTTCAACGGCGGACGTGAGCAGCCCTACGAGGGCGAGGACCGCATCCTCGTGCCCTCACCCAAAGTCGCCACCTACGACCTGAAGCCGGAGATGAGCGCATACGAGGTGAAGGACAAGCTCGTCGGCGCCATCAACACTCAGGAGTATGACTTCATCGTGGTCAACTTCGCCAACGGTGACATGGTCGGCCACACCGGTGTCTACAACGCCATCGCCAAGGCCGTGCATGCTGTCGACAACTGCGTCCGCGAGGTCATCGAGGCCGCCAAGGCCAACGACTACGAGGCCATCATCATCGCTGACCACGGCAACGCCGACAACGCCATCAACGAGGACGGCAGCCCCAACACGGCCCACTCGCTCAACCCCGTGCCGTTCATCTACGTGACCGACAACAACTCGGCCAAGGTCAAGAACGGACGTCTGGCTGACGTGGCTCCCTCAATCCTCCATATCATGGGACTGGAGCAGCCGGCCGACATGACGGGCGAGAACTTGATTGAGGATTAAGGAACGCCCAAAAACCCACCCCAACCCTCCCGAAGGGAGGGAGTTGAATATGCTTTATTCTCTTGTAGGCACATAATGCACATCAAGCTCCCTCCCTTCGGGAGAGTTGGGGTGGGTCTTAGATGGGTTTGATATAGTTAGTTTTTATGAAGATCGTATTACTTACCGGAGCCGGCATGTCGGCTGAAAGCGGAATAAAGACGTTCCGCGACTCTGACGGCCTGTGGGAGAACTATCCCGTGGAACAGGTCGCTTCCCACGACGGCTGGCTGGCTGACCCGACGCTGGTCACCGAGTTCTACAACGCGCGGCGCAGCGAGCTGGTCAAGACCGGCCCGAACGACGGCCACCGTCTGGTGGCGGCGTTGGAGAAAGACTATGACGTGACGGTGGTTACCCAGAACGTGGACAACCTCCACGAACAGGCCGGGTCGTCACACGTCATCCACCTCCACGGCGAACTGATGAAAGTCTGCTCCAGCCGCGACACGGAAGACCCGCGCTACTGGCAGACGCTGACGGCGGACAACT
>USFX01000250.1 GCA_900553965.1 uncultured Prevotella sp. | reverse complement strand
AAAATGTTGTGGCTCAACGTGTTAGGAAATATAAAAAGGCTTCCACATGAACAGCGTCGTGCGCCAGCTGCTGGAGCAGGACACCGATGTTGTCATGGTAGATACCGGCGACTCCTACGAAGGTATATGCGGCTATTTCGGTGGCACATACATATCCTATTCCAAGGAGAAGCCAATCTCGATGAACCCGTTTAAGGTGACACGCGAGGAATATGAGCAGAATTTCGGCGAGAAGAAAAACTTTCTCAAATCGCTGATATTCCTGATTTTCAAGGGCAACGAAGCTCCGTCCAAAATAGAGGACATGCTTGTCAACCAGACCATAGTGGAATACTACGAGGCATACTTTCACCCTTTTGACAGCTTCACGCCCGACGAGCGCGACGGCCTCAGGCAGAAACTACTTGTTGCCGCTAAGATGGAAAGCGACTACGACAAGTACGCTGAAAAGATGGAGGACATTGATGCGCAGATAAGGGAGCCGGAACCTCCGGCACAGGCCGGGAGCAAGGCCCTTATTCTTCCAAGCGAGGAACGTCGCAACAAACTGATACGCCAGTGCCGCGCCCTATATGCCGTGTCGATCAACGAGGCATCCACTCCGGCCGAAAAAGAAAAGGCGGCTGCCAAGGTGGAGCTTTTCAGAAAGGAGCTGTACGAAAGCTCTATGCTCGTGAAGATAGACAGGCAGATCAACCACATGGAGGAGCAGAAACGCAGGCTTAAAGTCAGGAACCTCTCTTTCAACTCCTATTATGAATTTGCCCTTGAACGCATCCCGCAGATAACATCGCTGGAAAAGATACATTTCGACATCCGCGACTTCGCGGCTATCCTAAAACAATTCTACCGTGGCGGCGAGCTTGAGCTGACTCTGAACTCGGATATAGACTCAAACCTCTTCGACGAGCGTTTCATTGTCTTTGAAATCGACAAGATAAAAGATGACCCGGTACTTTTCCCTATCGTGGTACTCATTATAATGGACGTGTTTCTCCAGAAAATGCGTATCAAGAAGGGACGCAAGGCCTTGATAATCGAGGAGGCATGGAAAGCAATCGCCTCCCCGACAATGGCCGAGTACATAAAGTTCCTATATAAGACAGTTCGCAAGTTCCACGGCATAGCCGGTGTCGTGACACAGGAGCTTAACGACGTGATAGATTCCCCGATCGTCAAGGAGGCCATCATCAACAATTCCGATGTGAAGATATTGCTCGACCAGTCGAAGTTCAAGGACCGCTACGACGACATTGCCGCCATACTCGGACTGACACCCATACAGAAACAGCAGATTTTCACGATAAACGCACTGAACAACAAGGATGGACGCAACTATTTCAAAGAGGTCTGGATATGCAGGGGACAGGAATCCGAGGTTTTCGGCGTCGAGGAACCGCCCGAATGTTACTGGGCCTATACTACCGAACGTTCCGAGAAAGAGGCTTTGAAAATCTATCTCCGTCATTACGGGACCATGCAGGAGGCCATAACCAGGATAGAGGACGACCGGAAGAAAGCCGGAGTGTCACGCTATCTCGATTTCGCAAGAAAAATAAACCGACACAAAAAAGTAATGACGCTATGGGAAAACTGAAATATCTGACAGCGGTCGCGGCCATAATTATTTTGAGCAATACGGCCTCGGCATGGAAAGTGGTGATTGACCCCTACTGTCTGAAAGCCGTCACCACAAACCTGGCGACGCAGAAGGCGATAGAGGATCAACACAACAAGAGGCTCGACTCCATATCCTCCAAGCAGAACAAGCTGGAGCAGTACACCGTGAGCATGGCTACAATAACCGAGCTTTACAAGATGACGATGGAGAACATATCCGGCTTCGGCACCGAGAGCAGGTATTATGTGGAAATCGGGCTGTGTGCCTTCGACATCGTGAAGAGCGTCCCCGGACTTGTCAAGACCGTGGGAAAGTCCAATTTCGCGAACAAGGCTTTGTGCCTGAACGAACTCGGCAACCTCACGGCGCAGACGCAGCAGCTCGTGGCAGACTTCATCAATATCGTCAACAACGGCAAGGTGCAGAATCCGCTCAAAGGACAGGCCACAGCAGAAACAAAATCAGACGGCTATAACTTCCTCGACAGGTATGACCGGCTGACGGTGGCCAACCGCATATATACCGACCTGCTGGAAATACGCTACAAGGTACAGGCAATGACGGCCATGGCGCGGTATGCCACAAAGGACGACCTTTTCTTCGCAATAGACCCGGAGGGCTGGGCCAACATGAAAGTAATGCAGAACCAGGTGGGGATGCTCATTCTAAGCTGGAACGGGCTTCCGATTCTAAAACAGTGAAGTCATGGTGCCAAGGAAATTTGCAATCGCCATGCTGGCGGCACTCCTTCTTCCCTTGAAGTCGGCCGCCTTCGACTGGCCGAAGGACATGCCAACATTCGAGGCTCTGATGGCTCTTCACAAGGCTGTCAAGAAAGACGAGGACCAGGCACTTGCCCGCATAGCCACGAGTTTCGGGGAACAGTCGCTTGTGACAAAGGGGGCGGAGAAATTCAACGATGTGCGCTCCATGCTTGACACAAGGCTCAACAATGCATATTCGTATGTCGTTCTTGCGGCCGCCATATCCTCGACGGCAAGCTCCCTGTATCTTCTGACAAAGGAATACAAGGACTTTACCGTGAACACTTACAGACATGTGTCGGAGAAACCCTTTGTAGCGTGGTACTGTACCGAGGCCAACGTAGCCATAGCACGCGAGATAAAGCACGCGCGGAAACTGTACGCGACCATAGCCGCCTCCGGCATAAATCTTATGAAGGCCTCGATGGACGAGAAGCTGAATCTCGTTATGTCGCTCAAAGACACCATCGAGAACGCCCGGAGAATAATCGACAACGCCAACCTCTACTGCTATCTCGTGACCGACTGCGGCTGGAAGCCCGACTACATATGGGAGATACTTACTTCGGAAGTCAAAGACGGGATAGTCAGCGCG
>USFX01000249.1 GCA_900553965.1 uncultured Prevotella sp. | reverse complement strand
GGACACGCGCTGCCGGCATCGGCATATAGAACATCGCAGCCATGAGAAGCGCCTCGAATACCTTCACCGTACCGAAACCGGACTCACGGTAGAGCAGTCCGCCGGCAGAAGGAGGTATGACGATGTGACGCCGGTGGTAGTCGAGAAGCATCATGCCGTAGGCGAAGAAGCAGAACGAGACCATGACGCCGACAAAAGCGAGCCCCAAAGCCAAGAAAGGACGGTCGTTGAAAGACTCAGAGAAAAGACCGTAAATGCCGCCAATGAGGACGTAGACGATGACCCAAGGCCACGTCGCACGGAAGATGTTGCGGAAATTGTTGGAGAACAGTCCGTAGCCCGCGCTGATACACGCGCCGATGCTACGGCTCATGAATAATGTGTATTCGGATGTTTTATTTCCCATAATTTTGTTATTATTCCTTATTCGGTGTTGCAAAGGTATTGTTTTTTTCGTATCTTTGCGAAGTAATTAATACTTATTATGAAAATATTGAAGTGGGGATTTATCGGTTGCGGAGAAGTGACCGAGAAAAAAAGCGGGCCCGCTTTCAGTGAGATAGAAGGCTCGACGGTGGTTGCGGTGATGAGCCGCAGCGCAGAAAAGGCACGCAGCTATGCCGAGCGTCACGACATCAAAAAATGGTACACCGACGCTCAGGAACTGATTGACGACCCGGACGTAAACGCCATATACATAGCCACTCCTCCGGCAAGCCACGCTACGTTTGCCATAATGGCCATGAAAGCGGGCAAACCTGTCTATGTGGAAAAGCCGCTGGCCGCGAGCTATGACGACTGTGCACGAATCAACCGCGTGAGCGAACAGACCGGTGTGCCGTGTTTCGTGGCATACTACAGGCGATACCTCCCCTACTTCATCAAGGTCAAGGAAATAATCGAAAGCGGTACCATCGGAAAGGTTATCAACGTCCAGATCAGGTTTGCCGTTCCACCGCGTGACCTCGACTATCAGAACTCTGAGAAACTACCGTGGCGGTTACGCCCGGACGTTTCCGGTGGAGGCTATTTCTACGACCTCGCTCCCCATCAGCTGGACATGCTCCAATATATCTTCGGTGTCATCACCGAGGCCGACGGCATCTGCGCCAACCGCGGAGGCCTATATGAGGCGGAAGACACGGTGAGCGCATGTTTCAGGTTTGAGAACGGTCTGCCGGGCAGCGGTTCGTGGTGTTTCGTCGGATATGAATCGGCACGCGAGGATTGCATCGACGTCATCGGCGACAAGGGGCAGCTGAGTTTCTCGGTGTTCAACTACTACCCCATCGTGCTCCACACGGCAGAAGGAACACAGAAGATAACAGTTCCCAACCCGCCATACGTACAGTATCCGCTGATAAAGAACGTTGTGGAACATCTTCAGGGACTGGCCGTGTGTACATGTACGGGAGTGTCGGCAACCCCCGTCAACTGGGCTATGGACAGGATATTGGGAAAATTCTGACAGAAGGGAATGATGCGGCTGTGGTGGACAACGGTTCTGATGGTGGCGGTCTGGATGACAGCTTTTGCTGCAACGGATAACGACAGATGGCTGGAAGATGGCCTGACCATCGAGGAAAACGGGACAGGAGACAGCGGAATATCCAAAAAAGAGAAGAAGCAGCTGGACAAGGACAAGAAAGAACGGGAGATGGGCAGCATCAGAAAGACCATCAGAGGGTTCAGTTCTATCGACACCAACTATATTGAGCCACAGCACTACAACTATACGGTCATGCTCCAGTCGACATCGACATACGAGATTTATACCCTCAAAAGCAGCAAAGGCCAGGAGCTGACATTCGCTCCGGACGTCATCATGAAGTTCGGCCCGTATTTTGGATGGCGGTGGTTTTTCCTCGGATATACTTTTGATCTCCGCAACATAAGTTTCGGAGGCAGCAAGCAGAAACAGGAGCTGGACTTCAGCATCTACAGTTCACAGATCGGCATAGACCTTTTCTACCGCCGGACTGGCAGCGACTATAAAATCAGGGATGCCCGTATGGGCGACAATGTTGATGTCTCGCAGCTGGAAGGTGTGCCGTTCGGAGGACTGAACGTCGGTATCTCCGGATTCGACATCTACTATATCTTCAACCACAAACGCTTTTCCTATCCGGCCGCTTTCTCCCAAAGCACATGTCAGAAACTGAGTTGCGGTTCGTGGATTGCCGGCTTCGGATATACGAAGAACAGTCTGGAACTGAACTATGACAATCTGCAAAAGGTTGTTGAGGCAAACGTCATGCCGGTGAATACGGTGAAGATTGACAGCGGACTGATGTTCAGCAGCGTGAAATATTATGATGTGAACGTATCATGCGGATATGCCTACAACTGGGTGTTTGCGAAAAACTGCCTGTTCTGTGCAAGCGGGGCGTTGTCAATCGCCTACAAACATTCACACGGCGACACACCGGAGAAAAGCGACGGGTTCGGATTTGACTTCGACAACGTCAATTTCGACGGTATCGGACGCTTCGGACTGGTCTACAACAACACGCGATGGTATGCCGGAATGAGCGCAATCATACGCTCATATAATTATCATAAGTCCCGTTTTTCAGCAAACAACACTTTCGGTAGCCTGAATATATATGCGGGATATAACTTCGGAAAGAAAAAACGATATAGGAACAAATGAGGAAGAGAGTTTTCATCACCGTTTCACTGTTTCTACTGACAGTAGCAGAAGCAGCGGCGGCAGAAAGCATAGAATTATCGGCGGAGACAGACGGACATGTTGCCCGCACAAGTGTCTGTACCATACCGGCAACAGACGGCATGGGGTCCGACCGCACTCATTTCAGCAAGGAAGACAGTCTGACCATCTGCAACATGCTGGAGGAGGCCCGTCAGCAGCCGCAAGCCGCAGGGCAACCGTTGTTCTTCGCAAGGAAATTCATCGGAAGACCGTATGTCGCCCATACGCTCGAACTTCCGGGGGAGGAACGGCTGGTCGTGAATACGGCGCAGCTGG
>USFX01000248.1 GCA_900553965.1 uncultured Prevotella sp. | reverse complement strand
GTCGTGTGGCGCTTTGTGGCGTTCGCCCGAAGCCCTTCCACCTTTGTCCGCCGTTCCTTGAACACGTTCCGTTTCAGTTGGGCCATCGGAAACGGCGCCTTTATCGGGTCAATCACGTCCTTTCCCTTGGCTATGACGAACACGCTTTCGTATGCTCTGAGCCTGAGCTTGCCGTTCTCCGGCTTCCGGCGCTCTCCGGTCAGGGGGTTCCACAGTTCCATCCCGCGCACCTCACCGCGCAGTTCCAACGGATTTTCCGTGTTGTGATTGCTATGATTATAAACAAAGTATATGTCCGCATCGTCTGTCTTCCGGTGGCAGAAGTACGTTTTGTCATCCGCCTCATCCCGGCTCACTATCTTCATGTCGGGCTTCAGACCGGCCACGGCCAGCGCTTCCCCGACATCCTCGCCCTTGTCACACCTCACGACGAGCATCCCCAGCGACTTCATCTCCGCGAAGAGAGCCTCTGCCTCCGGCGTTATCCACGTCCGGTCCTGAACGACCAGCACCTTGTAGTCCGGCGCATACAGGCTGTTCCGGTTTTCCTTCCATGCCTTCAGACTCCTCATCGTGCAGACATCAAAGTTGTATCCCTCCGGCATGACCGGCAACTTATAGGCCATCGTCTTCAGTGGAGCGTCCTGACCTACGTAGACCAGCAGGTCGACGACGGGCCGTCCCGTCTGCAGCAGCTGCGCGCAACGGGCCTGATACTCCCAGAAATGTTCCCTGCTCCACGGCCATGCGGAGTTGTGACGGTGGAAGATGTACGGGTGCTGGCTGCGGGAGTCGTCATATTTCCGGTCCATCCACGGCTGATATGACGATGCACAGACGACAAACTCGTTGATGCCACGGCAGTAAGCCAGATTGGCTATGCGCAGCAGTTTGTGCCATCCGGCCGTGGCCTCAGCCTCGTCCGTGGTCTCCTTCGTGAAATAAGGGGAGTCGGTGAACGCCTCTCCCGACGCAATCTTCTTGCCGTAAAGGTGGGCGGCCGACGCGGCATCAAGGCAGTCGTAATTGCCGTTGGTCTGATATGCCCAGAACTCGCCCTGCGGTTTGTCCACCATTCCGCGCGACGCAATATTGTCGTTCACGCAACCGAGCATGGCCTGCGACGTCAGCGTCAACCCGTCCTCATGACACAGCCGCGCCATCGTTCCGTAGTACTGCTCGCTGATCAGCTCAGCTATCGTCCGTCTGTAGTCGGCAAGAAACGCCTCTGTCTTCTCCCGGCTCTCCACTATCACGCCGCCCAGCGCAGGAATCCACGGCGCAAGGTCATAGCCACGGAGACGCCTGAAGTGGTCCGGCATCCGCTCCGTCCAGTTGGCCACGCCGGCCTCATGGGAGTCCATGCACACTCCCTGCGGCTTGCAGCCGATTGCGGTCAGCGTGTCTATAACAGGTTTGATGTAGCTGTGGTAGTGATTTTCGGCCGCCGACGCGCTGAGAACGTCGCTTTCCAGCCATGTCCTGGCCGTTAGCAGTTTGCCGTTCCATACGACGTTGCGGCGTCCGTGCTTTGCGTGGCCGCCGGTCGGGGCGTAGCCGATGCGGTATGTAGCTCCGCCGGAACCCGCCTTGTGCTTGCCCCGGGGCGACAGCGTGGCCGTGACCTCGCTCCGCAGTCCGCTCTTCTGCTCCCAGTTGTCAAGCATGTCGTAGCCCATCAGCCTGACGTTCTCCACCTCCAGTTTGGTGTACTTGTTCTTAGGACCGAGCCAGTCGTGGATGTTGAGCCTGAAGAAGCGCGCCTTCACGGGTTTGAAGTTCAGCGTCCGCTGGCGGCTCTTGTGGCCGATGATGTCCTCAACTCCGCGGATCTCGGTCACGGTCCGCCACGTCACGCCGTCGTTACTGCTCTCCAGTTCACCGACAGGCGGCATAAGCACATATCCCGCACCGAAATGATGCTCCTGCGGTTTGCCCGGCACGTTCATCGAACCATACGACCCTTTTCCTCTCGGCGTCAGCATGAGACTCAACGAGCGGACTTCATGCGCCTTTCC
This sequence comes from uncultured Prevotella sp., assembly GCA_900553965.1. Taxonomy (GTDB): domain Bacteria; phylum Bacteroidota; class Bacteroidia; order Bacteroidales; family Bacteroidaceae; genus Prevotella. The sequence continues at coordinate 972 of USFX01000248.1, read as the reverse complement.
TCCGTCAAAGACTATCGTCGCCGGCGCGTTGTCCTTCAGCGTCAGACGACTCCGCTGTATACAGGTGTCCAGTCCCTGCGGGAGCGTCAGACGGGTGATTTCACGGAAACCTTTCGGCACGCGGTCGCCGTCACGCAGCACGACGATCTCCTTCATGCTCATCTCCGGGGTCACCCACGGGCCACCCGTCACATAACCGTTGCTGGCGGCAATCTCAAACGACAGCCCCAGCTCCTTTGCCCTGAGCGCGGCATATTTCAGCATGTCCCACCACGGTTGCGAGAGTGCGGGAAAGGCTCCCTGCTCCGTGCCGTGGGTCTGGTCGTAATAGACCACGCCGCCAATGCCCGCCGCCTTAAAGGCCGCGAGGTCGGCGTCAATGCCCTCGCGCGTGGTCACGGTCTCGCCGTGAAACCACCACAGTTTTGTGCGTGCCTCCTGCTGCGGCTTGAGAAATGTCTGCCACAGTCTGTCCGATGCCACCGCCACATCCGTAAGAACGGCGGCGGTCATGAGTAATAAGAGTCTTTTCAAACGTATCATTCCGTATTGTATGTTTGTTATCGTTATGATAAAAACAAGCCGGGAATGGATGTGCATGTCTCTTCGATATGCACATTCATTCCCGGCATGTTCTTTTATATATTCACTTTCTTCACGACCGGCTTCATTCCGGTGCATGACGCCTTCAGAGAAACCGTGCCGCCTGCGGACTTCGGCCGGAGGATGACAAGCGCACCGCCGCGGTATAGCGTCGTCGACGGCATGTCGAGACGTCTGTCCGTGAAATGGTCGCCGTTGTCAAGGGCCAGCAGCGCGGCATTTTCTCCGACTTCGACCTTCACTTCGCCCTCATAGTTGTCCACCGGAAGACCCTTGCTGTCCACAGCCTGCAGACGCACATATATCAGATCCGCCGGCCGGCCTCCGGGCATCGGATTGTCCTCGACGGTCATCTTCAGACGTACCGCC
>USFX01000247.1 GCA_900553965.1 uncultured Prevotella sp. | reverse complement strand
AATAAAGCTCCGGCCGCTATCTTTCCGCACATATTTACTGCGGAAAGATAGCGGCCGGAGCTTATTATGGCTAAGGCATTTGCCCTTTATCTATCCTGTTTGTGTATTGCCGAGCGTAGCCTATCTTATTCAAAGATATGGAAAAATCAGTATAATTGTGTGGCGGAGACCATATTTTTGAATTTTTCCATTACCTTTGCAGCAGTTTATACATATTTATATATGAGCAAAGGCAAGTTAGAGAAGTTCGCCGACATGGCGAGATATGAGAATGTTTTTCAGTATCCTTACTCCGTTGTTGAGCAGGTGCCGTTTGAAATGAAGGGGCGTTGGCGCGAGGAATATTTCCATAACGACAACCCCATTGTGCTGGAGCTGGGCTGCGGCAAGGGCGAATATACCGTCGGACTGGCGCGCCTCTACCCGGATGTCAACTTCATCGGCGTCGACATCAAGGGCGCGCGGATGTGGACGGGAGCGACCGAGGCCCTTCGCGAGGGGCTGAAGAACGTGGCGTTCCTGCGCACGAACATCGAGATAATCGACCGCTTCTTCGCTCCCGGTGAGGTGCGGGAGATATGGCTGACGTTCAGTGACCCGCAGATGAAGAACCCTCGGAAGCGGCTTTCGAGCACGTCGTTCATGGAGCGCTACCGCCGTTTCCTCACCGACGGGGGCACAATCCATCTGAAGACCGACTCAAACTTCCTTTTCACATACACCACCTATATGGTGGAGCGCAACCGTCTGCCGCTGCTCTTCCGCACGGAAGACCTCTACCACACGGACGGCATTGACGACGAAACGCGCAAGATTCTCTCCATCCAGACCTATTATGAGGCGATGTGGATGGAGCGCGGACTGAACATACGCTACATGAAGTTCCGCCTTCCCCACGCCGGAGGGCTTGAAGAGCCGGACGTTGAGATTCCGCTCGACGACTATCGGAGCTACCACCGGCCCAAGCGCAGCGGGCTGGATACGAGCAAGTGAGGCGGCGTGGGGCTGCCGGTGAGGGACGACTGGCGTCCTGATGGATAGTCTCGGGGCGTCATTTGCAACCGGGTTGCACAACGTTATATATAATTTTGCAGGTGGAAATCGGATTTCCACCTGCATTTTTTTAGTATATAACGGTAAGAGAAAGGTATTGATGAAGAAAACAATCATGCTGACGGCACTGTCAGCACTGTTCTGCGGCCACGCCGCCGCACAGCATGTTCATGCCGCCGACTCCTCCGGCATGACCTCGAAAGATCACGGACTGAAGGAACTCAAGGTGACGTCAAAGGGCGGCATGCGGCGCATGGTCGGCCCGGTCAACGGCGTGAGCATCGGACGGCACGAGCTGTTCAAGGCCGCATGCTGCAATCTGGGCGAGAGTTTCACCACCAATCCCTCGGTGGACGTGAGCTACAGCGACGCCGCCACGGGCGCGAAGCAGATCCGGCTGCTCGGACTGAGCGGCACCTACGTCCAGATGCTGACCGAAAATCTCCCCAACTACCGCGGCGCGGCGTCGCCATACGCCCTCGGCTACGTTCCCGGGCCGTGGATGAAGAACATTTCCGTGTCCAAGGGATGCTCGTCGGTGAAGAACGGATATGAGGCCATCACGGGCCAGATCAACATCGATTTCCTCAAACCGGAGGACGCTGACGGCATGGAGGTCAATCTCTTCGGAGACTCGAAGAGCCGCATTGAGGCCAACATCACGGGCAACATCCATCTCAACCGCCGCCTGAGCACGGTGCTTTTGACCCACTATGAGAACAGTTTCGACGAGCACGACGGCAACGGTGACGGCTTTTACGACCAGCCGCGGGTGCGCCAGGCGCATGTGGACAACCGCTGGCAGTGGGCCGGCGATAGCTATATCTTCCACGGCGGCGCCAGCTGGCTGAAGGAACGGCGGCTCGGAGGCCAGCTCAATCACGGGCAGAACCAGTCCTCACGACCTCACACATTGTATAACATAGAGCAGAACACTGACCGCTATGAGGGTTACATGAAGCATGCCTTCATCATCGACCCTGACCGCGGAACCAACGTCGCCCTGCTCACGTCGGCCTCACTTCACGAGCAGACGGCCGACTACGGGCTGAAACATATCTACATCAACGAGAAGAACGTCTATGCCTCGCTGGTCTTTGAGACCAACATCGGACATGTTCATAACTTCTCAGCGGGAGCGTCGTTCAATCATGACTATTCAAGTCAGAGCATAGAAAGCAGGGCGCAGAGGTTTGATTACTCTTCAGGGATGACTTCAGCCCCCACGGGCTCACTCCTGAACCCACCACTTAATGGCAATCAAACCTCTTCACTCATCCCTCCGTCTTCTGTCCTGCGGGAGTCCACTCCCGGCGTCTATGCCCAATACACGCTCAATCTTGACCACCGTCTGACGGTCATGGCTGGTCTGCGTGCGGACCACACCAGCCTTTACGGAACGTTTCTGACGCCCCGCGTGCATGTCAAGTGGATGCCCCACGACATCATCAGCCTGCGTCTTTCGGCCGGAAAGGGCTACCGGACGGTGTTCGCCCTGGCCGAAAACAGCTATCTGCTGGCCGGCGGACGGAGCCTCACGATTGACAACCTGCGTCAGGAAGAGGCGTGGAACTACGGTGCGAGTGCGGCTCTGAACATTCCGCTGTGGGGCAAGACGCTGAAGATGAACGCCGAATACTACTACACGCGCTTCTCCAATCAGGCCGTCGTCGACTATGACAGCGACCCTCACGCGATAAATATCGCCAACCTCGACGGCCGTTCCTATTCCCACACGATGCAGATTGACGCCACCTATCCCCTTGTCGAGGGGCTGACGCTCACGGCGGCCTATCGTCTGAGCGACGTCAAGTGTACCTACGGCGGCCGTCTGATGACCAAGCCGCTGACCAACCGCTATAAGGGTCTGCTCACCGCTTCATATAAGACGCCGCTCGAACTCTGGCAGTTCGACGTCACATTCCAGCTCAACGGCGG
>USFX01000246.1 GCA_900553965.1 uncultured Prevotella sp. | reverse complement strand
GGGGAGCCGGCAGCGGCGGTGATGGCTGAATGCGACGTGCGCAACGACGTCGACGGAGCGCTGGTGATGCCGGGCGTAATCGACGACCAGGTGCACTTCCGCGACCCCGGACTCACACATAAAGCCGACATCGCAACCGAGTCGGCGGCGGCGGTGGCTGGCGGCGTGACTTCTTACATGGATATGCCCAACACCGTGCCGCCGACAGTCACCATCGACGCTCTCGAGGCTAAAAACCGAAGAGCGCAGGAGGTGTCGGTGGCAAACTACGGATTCTTTATCGGCGCGACCAACGACAATCTGAAAACGCTGATGGCTGTGGACTACAGCTACACGCCTGGAGTGAAACTCTTTCTCGGCGCGTCGACGGGCAACATGCTGGTCAGCGACCGCGACGCTCTGCACGACATCTTTGCCGAAGTGCCCGCGCTGGTTGCCATCCATTCGGAGGACGAGCAGCTGATACGCCGAAACCGCGAGTTCTACATTAAAAAATACGGCGACGACCTCCCCGTGAAGTTCCATCCGCTGATACGAAGCACGGAGGTGTGCTACAAGTCGACGGCACGCGCCGTGGAATGGGCGGAGAAGTACGGCACAAGGCTACACGTGCTACACGTGTCGACAGCTCGCGAGCTGGAACTCTTCGACAACCGTCCGCTGCTGGAAAAGAAAATCACCGCCGAGGTGAAGTCACTCAACAGCAAGGCCCTTGACCTCTCGACACGCATCGCGCCCATCTACCGCGAGAAGGAGATGGAGATCCGCCAGATGCTCTCCGCCGCACTCGAAAGGGGAAAGGTGGACTTCTGCATCTGGATTGACCGTGACGCCGCGGCCGACGCGACGCCCGTCAACGGCGCTCTCGTGGAGAACTACTACCGTCAGATCAAGGACATAGCCGCACGCACCGGCATCCCGGACCCCACAGACTGGTGGCCGACGCTCATGCGCATGCCTGACGTCATGACACGCACGGAGGTCGAAGTGCTCGACGACGCCGAGTGGCAGGTGGCCCGTTCGGCCATCAGTGAGGCCATCGCCAACCTTCAGGCCTTCCGCCGTCAGGAGGGCGAGGCGCTGGAACGCAAGTTCGCCGAAAAGATTGACAACATCGAGGCTCTCCTCGCAGCCATCGAACCTTACGAGAAGATGCGCGTGGAGAAGATACGGACGCGCATCGTCGACGGCCTCAACAGCATCCACGGCGTGGAATATGACAAGAACCGTCTGGAGCAGGAGCTCATATACTATATCGAGAAGCTCGACATCAGCGAGGAGAAGCAGCGCCTGACCAACCACCTCCGCTATTTCCGCGAGACAATGGCCGAGGGCCACGGACAGGGAAAGAAGCTGGGCTTCATCGCTCAGGAGATGGGACGCGAGATAAACACGACCGGCTCGAAGAGCAATCTGGCCGAGATGCAGAACATCGTGGTCAAGATGAAGGACGAGCTGGAGCAGATAAAGGAACAGGTTCTCAACGCAATGTAAGTTCGCGTTAGTTCAGAGGTCAGAGACTAAAGTGAAGAGGTCAGAGTGATGAGTGAAGAGGTATGATTACCCTTTGCAGGTTCGGAAGAGAGTGTGACAGGATTCAATTCCTTGTACGTTGTAGGGACATAATCTTGTTTTTGTCCGCCAAATAAATATTGAATATATTGTTGGCGGACAAAAATAAGATTATGTCCCTACCTTTTTCGCGGAAACGAAGATTATAAAGGTAATCATACCTCTGCACTCACCACTCTGAGCTCTGACCTATAACAATGGTAATCATACCTCTGCACCCATCACTCTGAACTCTGACTTAGGCTTAAAGGTAATCATACCTCTGCGCTCATAACTCATCACTCTGAACTAAAAAAAAAATTATGGCAAAAGTAATAATCATCTCCGCCCCGAGCGGAACAGGAAAGAGCACCATCATCAAGTGGCTCATGGCTCATGAGGAGCTGCGGCTGACACTCTCCGTGTCATGCACGAGCCGCCTGCCGCGTCCCGGCGAGACCGACGGCCGCGACTATCATTTCATTTCCGACGCCGAATTCCGCAACAGGATTGCCGCCGGCGAGTTTCTCGAATATGAGGAAGTCTACGGCGGAACGCTCTACGGAACGCTCAAGCAGCAGGTCGAGGACAAACTCGCTCAGGGCTTCAACGTCGTCTTCGACGTCGACGTCAAGGGCGGATGCCGCATCAAGGAGTTCTATGGCGGCCGCGCCATCAGCCTCTTCATCGAGCCGCCGTCAATCGACGCCCTGCGCCAGCGCCTCACCGACCGCGGCACGGAGACACCGGAGAAAATCGAGATGCGCGTCGCCCGCGCCGAGATGGAGATGGAGTATGCTCCGCGCTACGACCGCACCGTCATGAACGACGTCCTCACCGAGGCCGAGCAGCAGACGCTGGACATCCTCCGCAGCTTCTTGGAGATATAGCTCTACGGCCCGTCAGGTGAACCGGTCTGCCCCTGCCCGTCCTCCGGTCAGGCACGTGCGGCAAGGCGAAACTGCCCGTATCAGAAAGCGAGGCAGCCCACGCCATAAAAGTAAAACAGCCTATATCAGAAAGTAAAACAGGCTATATTACCGGGTAAAACAGCCTATATCGGTCAGCGGTGCGACCCGTATCACCAAGTAATATGACTCATTTTACCGACCAATATGACTCATTTTACCGACCAATATGACTCATTTTACTCACCAATATGACTCATTTTACCTTATCGGTTCAGCCATGCGAGCCCAAAAAGTCACCCTTTATGTCTGCTATCGGCTTCCGCTCGGTCTCTGACCGCTTGCAAGGCAAGAACTCCTTAGCGGGCTCTGCCCGCGATAACTCCTTTAACTCCTGAGCGACCGCAGGGAGCTATAACTCTTAAAAGAAACTCCTAAAATGAAACAAACAGGCATCTTCGGCGGTTCATTCAACCCCATACACACCGGCCACATCGCCCTCGCGGAAGAGATACGCCGCCGGGCCGGGCTGGACGAGGGCTGGCT
>USFX01000245.1 GCA_900553965.1 uncultured Prevotella sp. | reverse complement strand
AAAAGAAGCGGAGAAATCTCAAAAGAGAGTCTCCGCTTCTTTTTTTTATACACAAAAAGACTAATAAAGAAACCGCAGAGATGATTGACATCCTGCGGTTTCTTTATTTCCTCCGGCTATACCACATTCCTCATACAGCCGATAAACCAAGTGGAGCTGGAGGGAGTCGAACCCTCGTCCAAACAGGGAAACCATACGCTTTCTACATGCTTATTCCGGCCTTCATTTTCGTGCTGCGGCAAGACCCGGACCACCAACCGCAACCTTATCCTCTAAAACTTCATCACGCAGACGGGGCGCAGCGTGACTATTCCCGATTTAACTGCACCGCTTGACCAAAGAGCTTCGGAACAACAGCCTTTGAGCGATGTCTCGTCCCTCTACCTTGTAGTGGGATAAAGCCAGTAATCTACTGTACTTCGATTAGGCAGCGAGAGCATAGTTGTTTTCGCCAGATAAATTTTTGACCGACGTGATTATGGAGTCCACAGTCATCACTCCGCATGCTTACGTACCATTTCATCCCGCTGTCAAATCCAGTCAACCCCGGTATTACTATGGTCCTCAGACGTTTTCCTCTGAAAACTTCGGCAAAGATAGACATTTTCCGCCAATCGGCAATATTTATTTTAATAAATTGCGTACCTTTGCAATAAATTTGCAAAAATAAAGTTTATTATTTAAGACAGAAGAGCCAATTTAAAGAAAAAGATACTCAGAAAGATTATGAAAAGATACATACTATCGGTCTTCATGCTGTCTATGATGGCAGTTGCCGCTGTCGCCCAATCGTCAATGACAGATCAGGCGGTAGCTGAATTTGTAATAGAGGAACATGCAAAAGGGACGTCACAGTCGCAGATAGTCACACAACTGATGCAGCGAGGCGTCACTATTGAGCAAATACGCCGTGTGAAGAATAAGTATGAGAAAGAAGGAAGCAGCCAGGCCCTCGGAGCCAAGAATCTGACAACGACTCCCGGCAGTCAAGCCCGTACACGAGTAAACAACGGGAAGAAGAAAGATGACGCCAACATCCAGCCCTACCAGACTAAGGACAACAGGCGTCTCACCAACACAAAGGACGCCAACAGTGAAAAAGAACAGAAAGGGATACTGATGGAGAAGGAGCTGAGCGCGTTCCTTCCTGACTCTGCCGAAATATACGACCAGATGTATCTTGAGGAAATGCTCAAGCGCGACCAAAACAAGCGCAAGGTCTTCGGACGGGACATCTTCAACAACAAGAACCTTACTTTTGAACCGGAAATGAACGTTGCCACGCCTCAGAACTATCGTCTGGGAGCGGGAGACGCCGTGTTCATCGACGTTTGGGGCGCCTCCAGCAATACCTATGAAAGCACGGTCTCGCCTGACGGAACGATACAGATTGAGGGCTTCGGCCCCGTCTCCGTGGGCGGAATGACAGTCGAACAAGCCAACGCCGCACTGAGGAAACAGCTCGGGGCGCGTTACCAAAGCTCCCAGATAAGACTAACCGTCGGACAGACAAAGACCATCAGCGTCAACGTCATGGGAGAAGTGCAAGTGCCGGGAACATACACACTGTCTGCTTTTGCCACGGTTTTCCACGCACTCTATATGGCTGGCGGCATCAACGACATAGGTACGCTTCGGAGCATAAAGGTCTACCGCAACAACCGTCTTGTAACCGTTGTAGACATCTATGACTACATCCTGAACGGCAAGCTGACGGGAAATGTCAGACTGACCGATAACGACGTCATCGTGGTCGGACCGTACGACTGCCTTGTGAACATCACCGGCAAAGTCAAGCGTCCGATGTTCTACGAGATGAAGAAAAACGAGAGCGTCGGCACATTGCTCAAATATGCAGGAGGATTTGCCGGCGACGCCTACCGGAAATCAATCAGACTGATACGCAAGGCCGGCACGCAATATTCGGTATATAACGTAGGCGAATTTGACATGAACTCATTCCGTCTTGAAGATGAAGACTCGCTGAGCGTAGACTCCGTTCTTCCACGCTTCTCGAACATGGTTGAAATCAAGGGAGCCGTATTCCGACCCGGAATGTATCAGGTGGGTGGAGAAATCACCACGGTCCGCTCACTGATAGAAAACGCCGAAGGTGTGACTGAGGACGCATTTACAGCCCGCGGCGTCATGCACCGAATGAAACCCGACCGCACACTCGAAGTGCTGTCCGTCGACATTGCCGGAATTATGGAAGGACGCACACCGGACATTCCCCTGAGAAACGAAGATGTCTTGTATATCCCCAGCAAGAAGGAACTGCTGGAGGAACAGACGCTGACCATCCACGGAGAAGTGATGTATCCCGGTGAATACAAGTATGCGGACAATGAGACGATAGAAGACCTCATCCTGCAGGCCGGAGGCCTCAACGATGCCGCTTCAATAATGAAGGTGGACGTGGCACGCAGGATTATGGACCCCAAGGCGACCGAGTCATCCGATACGATTGCACGCACGTTCTCGTTCGCCATCAAAGACGGATTTGTCATTGACGGCCAGCAGGGCTTTGTCCTGAAGCCATACGACGAGGTTTATGTACGTACGAGCCCGGGATATTCAAAGCAGCAGAATGTAAAGGTGGAGGGCGAAGTGCTCTTCAGCGGAACATACACGCTTGAAAAAAAGAACCAGCGCCTGAGCGACATCATCCGTCAGGCCGGCGGCGTGACAAAGATGGCATATGTTCAGGGCGCCCGTCTTGAGCGCACCATCACACAGGATGAGCGTCTGAAGATGAATGATGTCCGTAAGATGCTCCTCACGCAGAGCGGGGAGAAGGACACGCTTGACGCCAAAAAGCTCGACTTCGGCGATACTTATTATGTCGCAATCGAGCTGGACAAGGCCCTTGCCAATCCGGGAAGCAACTATGACGTCATTCTGCGTGAAGGCGACCGCATCATCGTTCCCGAATTCTCAAGTACCGTCAAGGTCAGCGGTGACGTAATGTCACCCAGCACCGTTGCCTACCGCGAGGGTAAGAGCG
>USFX01000244.1 GCA_900553965.1 uncultured Prevotella sp. | reverse complement strand
ACCAACATGAAAATCATGATGAAAAGCTGCAATGAACGCAGCCTCATCCTGATCGACGAGTTCGGAGGAGGTACGGAACCACAGATCGGAGGAGCCATCGCCGAAGCTGTGCTGAAACGTTTCAATCAGAAAGGAACGTTCGGAGTAATAACGACTCACTATCAGAATCTGAAGCATTTCGCCGACAGCCACGACGGTGTCGTCAACGGAGCGATGCTCTACGACCGCCACGAGATGCGCGCGCTGTTCCAGCTGGCCATCGGTCAGCCCGGCTCGTCGTTTGCCATCGAGATTGCCCGCAAGACCGGAATACCCGAGGAAGTGATACGCGACGCCTCCGAGATTGTCGGTTCGGAATATATCCAGAGCGACAAATATCTTCAGGACATCGTCCGCGACAAACGCTACTGGGAGGGCAAGCGCCAGACAATCCACCAGCACGAGAAGTCGCTTGAGCAGAAGATTGCACGTTATGAGGCCGAGATAAAGGAGCTCGAACAGAGCCGCAAGGACATCATACGCCGTGCCAAGGAACAGGCCGAGGAGCTTCTCCGCGAGAGCAACCGCCGCATTGAGAACACCATCCGCGAGATTCGCGAGAGCCAGGCCGCCAAGGAGGAGACCAAGCGAATACGCGAGGAGCTCAACGCGTTCAAGGCGGAGGTCAGCGAGATTGACGCCAAGGCCGACGACGAGATGATCTCGCGTAAGATGAAGCAGATTCAGGAGCGCCGTGAGCGGCAGAAGAAGAGAAAGGCCGAGAAGGCGGAGAAGAAGACGGCCGGAGGCGGCGGGAACGCCGTTCTTGCGGATACCGGAGCTAAGGAAAAGACCGCACAGCGGCTGGCGGCGGGTGACACCGTGCGCATAAAGGGTCTCACGTCCGTCGGAGAGATTGAGTCGCTGGACGGCAGCATGGCCACGGTCATCTTCGGCGGCATGCGCACCAAGATGAGGGCCGACCGGCTTGAACGGGCGGAGAAGCCGAAGCGCGAGGAACCGAAGACATACGCCTCCGTCGGACGGCAGACCCGCGAGACCATCGACAACCGCAAGCTGAACTTCAAGCAGGACCTCGACGTCCGCGGAATGCGCGGCGACGAGGCCATCACGGCCGTCACCTATTTCATCGACGACGCCATTCTTGTCGGCATGGCCCGCGTGCGCATTCTCCACGGCACGGGCACGGGTGTTCTCCGCCAGCTCATCCGCCAGTATCTCGCGACCATTCCAAACGTGACCCACTATCGCGACGAGCACGTCCAGTTCGGCGGTGCGGGCATCACCGTTGTTGATCTTGAATAGTCTGGCAGGCGCCGACCTTTCTTACGACCGGCATCCCGAACAGTCCCCGGTCGAGCTGCAACTCTGTCGTGGCGCCTTGGCGGGTGCGGTTGTAGACGCTGCGCGTCACGGGAATGTCTTTCCTCATGCCGTTCTCGAAGACGACACCGATGTAGTATTCATATCTCACGCCCGTTTTCCGGTAGCGGTGGCGTCCGACGCGCTGTGTCTTGTCGCGTTCGACGATTTCCTTCGTCTCGACGACGACCTTTTCTGAATAGCTGTTCCGGCTGTCGTCGGCCGTGTCGTTGCTTCTGACGGGCAGCCAGTAGTTGCCGAGGAGGAAGACGCCCACGGCCATGGCACCGACGGCATAGACATGGAACAGTCCGTTGAGTGTCCTGTCGTCCGTCGCCGTCAGCCACCGCCACCGTGTCATCTTCGTCATTCCGGTCACGGCAATGGCGCACACTCCGACTACGGCCGGCTTCCACCATTCGACGACTGTCTTTTCAAAAGCGATGTAGGCCATGACGTACAGCACGAGGAACGCCGTGGCGACGGCGCATCTGAGGATTGCGGATAGTTTTTTTCTGTTCATATCCTGCAAAGCTACAAAAATATTTTCTTATCCGTTCATGTCCGGGCCATGGATTTTCTCACCTTCCGGACACTTTCCGGATGGCTTCACGGGCGCTTGCCGCGGTATCGCCAAAGTTCCCGAAAGCGCTTGCCGGAGGCCGTTTCCGGCCGTCGGAAGCGGGTCTTCGGAGCGTGCCGGAGAGCGCGCTGAAAACAGAATACTTTACAGGCTTAAACGTTAAAATATTGATAATCAACATCATGTAATGATGTATATCAATCACATTTTCGGCATAATCCTTGGTCGGTCCGATTATTATTCGTACCTTTGCACCCGATAAGCAACAGATGGCACCAAACGTCTCGCGGTGAGACAGCCATGGTTGAAGCAAGAACAGGAGCCCGACACGCTCAACAGTAGTGTTGATTGGTGAGGTGTCACGGATGTCTTTTGGAGACATCCAGAGTTCCATAAACATTATTATAATGAACAGAACATCGAAGATTGTATGTTTAGGATTACTTTTATTCACATCAATTCATCTCACGGCCCTTGCCGGAAATGATGAGCAATCGCCCTCAACGTCTTTCGACTGGAGTCCGGTCATAGAGGCTATCATACTCGTCGAGAGCGAAGGCAATCCGAAAGCCGTCAGCGGCAATTCATGCGGAGCAATGCAGATTACGCCCATTCTGGTGAAAGAGTGCAATCAGATATTGCGCCGTCGCGGCAGCAGCAAGCGATATACCCTGCGCGACCGTTTCAGTGTGGAGAAATCGAAGGAGATGTTCCTCCTCATCCAATCCCATTTCAATCCATCCAACAGCGTGGAGCAGGCCATCCGTGCGTGGAACGGAGGACCGCGATACAGCGTCCGACGCACCCAGCGGTATTATGACAAGGTGATGCGCCGGATGAAGCAGTAGCCGTATGGGGATATGACGGGACATATCTGTCAGTCCTCATAATCAACCCATAACATATTCCGGACACAGAGCCACGGAGACACAGAGGAAAAGAAGTCTCTGTGTCTCCGTGACTCTGTGTCCGGAATATAAACTTACCCTGTATCGTAAAATCACTTCAAATTTCGGATTCCCCATTCCTTCTCAGCTTCCTGAGAAGGATAATCCGTATGTCCGAACAAACTTTACTTTAACAAAGGTTAATTCGCATCCGGACCGCGATTTCTGCGCTACGACGCAA
>USFX01000243.1 GCA_900553965.1 uncultured Prevotella sp. | reverse complement strand
CTGCAAGCAGATTGACCCGTGGGCCGGTTCCTACTATGTGGAGACGCTGACCAACGAGCTCGTTCACAAGGCGTGGGAGCACATTCAGGAGATTGAGAAGCTCGGCGGTATGGCCAAGGCCATCGAGACCGGCGTGCCCAAGATGCGCATCGAGGAGGCGGCTGCCCGCACCCAGGCCCGCATCGACTCCGGCGTACAGACCATCGTCGGTACGAACAAGTATCGTCTCGACCACGAGGACCCCATCGACATCCTCGAAGTGGACAACACCGCCGTTCGCAAGCAGCAGGAGGAGAGTCTCGCCGCCGTCCGCGCGTCGCGCGACGAGGAGGCTTGCCGCAAGGCTCTGGCCGACCTGACGGAGTGTGTACGTACAGGCGAGGGCAACCTGCTGGCTCATGCCATTGAGTGCGCCAAGTTGCGTTGCACATTGGGAGAGATAAGTGATGCCTGCGAGGAAATCGTGGGACGTTATAAGGCAGTAATCAGAACTATTTCAGGCGTGTATTCATCAGAAAGCAAAAACGACAAGGACTTCGAGCTGGCATGCCAGCTGACGGAGGAGTTTGCCAAGAAGGAGGGCCGCCGCCCGCGTATCTTCGTGGCAAAGATGGGACAGGACGGTCACGACCGCGGTGCAAAGGTTGTCGCAACGGGTTATGCCGACTGCGGTTTCGATGTGGACATGGGTCCGCTCTTCCAGACTCCTGCCGAGGCTGCGCGTGAGGCAGTGGAGAACGACGTCCATGTAGTGGGCGTTTCGTCGCTGGCCGCAGGTCACAAGACGCTCGTGCCGCAGCTCATCGAGGAGCTGAAGAAGGCCGGCCGCGAGGACATTATGGTCATTGCCGGCGGTGTGATCCCCGCTCAGGACTACGACTTCCTCTATCAGGCAGGCGTCGCCGCAATCTTCGGCCCCGGTACATCGGTTGCCAAGGCTGCCGTCGAAATGATGAAGATATTGCTCGACAAAGAGTAATTCTATTTCATTTAAGGAGATAGAAGAAGATAAAAAGGAGAAAGAGGGAGATAAAGGACAATGGTCTTAGTTCCAGCAACAAGACATACGTCCTTTATCTCCTTTTATCTCCTTTTATCTCCTTTTATCTCCTTTTATCTCCTTTTATCTCCTTTATTCTATCACCTCGAAATGGCGCATGGCGTTCATTATGCCGTCGTCATCGACCGACGTGGTTACGTAGTCGGCCACGGCTTTCACGTCGTCGCCGCCATTTCCCATTGCCACTCCAACGCCGGCGCGGCGTATGATCGGTATGTCGTTGCCGCCGTCGCCGAAGGCCATTGTCTCCGAGATGTCGAGACCGAGATGACGGGCCATTGCCGCGAGGCCTTTTCCCTTGTCCGCCCCGTCGGCCGTAATATCCGTGAAAGCCGGATGCCATCGTCCGGAAACGCATCCGCTGACACGTGACATGAGCCTCTGTTCCTGTTCCGGAGAGCAGAACGACGTCACCTGCAGGACCTTTCCGGCCAGCACCTCGTCGGCCGGGCTGTCGATGTCGAGGTTGCTCACGTTGAGTTCGCCGCGGAAGACACGGTCGACAATCTCGCGGGCGTTGCCATAGACGGCTATGCCACGGTCGCCGGCCACGATACACGGATAGCCCTCGGCGATGGCGTCAGCCGTCAGTATCAGCACGTCGGCCGTCGGGATGGGGGTACTGCATACCTCCTCGTCACCCACGAAACAGTAGGCTCCGTTGGTCGTGATATATCCGTCGACGAGGTGCTCGATGGCCCCGATGTTGTTGATAATCTGTATTGGGCGGCCGGTGGAGATGAATATTTTCACTCCGCGTGCCTTTGCTGCTTCGAGCGCTTCTACTGTCGACTGCGGAATCTCATGGGTCTTGAGGCTGCACAGTGTGCCGTCGATGTCGAAAAACAAACTTTTAATCATCGTCATTACAATTAAATTTCGTCATGCAAAGGTACATAAAAAACCGTATCTTCCGCCATGCCCGACCGTTAAAGACACCGTTTCAGTTCATGTCCAGGCTGCTGGGAACCGCTCTTTATGCTGAAAAAAGATTAAAGTAACGTCCTCCGTAGTAATATTCCGCACTCTTCGGTCGTTATACAATAAAGCGGCGGGACGCTTGCTGTCCTCCCGCAACAATCATGAAACCGACAAAAAGAACCTGTAATCATGAACATTCCGTCTTTAGCCGAGCTCACCGGCATCGTCAAGGAAGCCTCCGGGCTGATGCTGACCGATACTTTTGAGATTTCACAAAAGGAGGGCTATTCAAACATAGTCACCTCCTCGGACGTTGCCGTACAGGATTTCCTCTGCGAACGGCTGGCCTCGCTACTCCCCGGCAGTGGCTTCCTCTGCGAGGAGGAAGACATCCACGACACGTCCCATGCCCTGACATGGATTATCGACCCAATCGACGGGACGGCCAACTACAGCCGCGGTATAGCCCAGTGCGCCATCAGCGTGGCGTTGAAACGCGACCGCGACATCATGCTTGGCGTCGTCTATCTGCCGCGCACGGGCGAACTCTTCACCGCCGAACGTGGCCGCGGAGCGTTCCTCAACGGCCGGCGTATCAGCGTGTCTGCCCGTCCGTTCGCCGACGCTGTGATGTGTACGGCCCTGCCGGTATATCACAAAGAACACGCCGGCGTCTGTTCATCCATCATCCGCGACACGTTCATGGAGTGCAACGACATCCGCCGCTTTGGCGCAGCTGCTCCCGAACTGTGCTATCTGGCCCTTGGCCGCTGTGAACTCTACTTCGAATATCTGCTCAGTCCGTGGGACTTCGCCGCCGCGTCGCTCATTCTCACAGAGGCGGGCGGCGTGATAACCGACCTTTCCGGCCAGCCGCTCACGTGTACGAAGCCGTCGGGAGTGATAGCCGGCAACAGCGTTGAGAATCATGGAAAATTATTGGAGATAGTGAAGCGGTATATCGGCTGATGCCGCTTCACATAAGATTATTGTCTTTCAGTAGTCTTTCAATTTCGCTCTTCGTTACGTTCGAGCGTTCTGCCTTGTCGTAGATGAAGAGCAGATTGACGTCCGTCTCGTCCATTGCGGCAATCACCGTGAAGGTTATCACCCGTGCGC
>USFX01000242.1 GCA_900553965.1 uncultured Prevotella sp. | reverse complement strand
TCTATCATCCTGCCGTATCCTCGCTTTCGTTGACCAGAATGTCCATTATCGGGAGCTGGCGGTCAATGGCCGAGTTGAACGAGATGATGGTCTCACTGCGTGACAGCCCCAGCGGCTGGAGCTTGTCATGGATGATGTTGAGCAGGTGATGGTTGTTAACGGCGTAGATTTTGATGAACATGTCAAAGTCGCCGGTGGTGTAGTGACACTCAACGACCTCGGGAATGTTCTTCAGTTCCTCCACGACGGAGTCGAAATTCTCCGGGTTTTTCAGGTTCAGACCGATGTAGGCACATGTCTCATAGCCTATCTTCTCGGGGTCGATAACAAACTGCGACCCCTTGAGAATGCCGAGGTGCGTCAGCTTCTGTATTCTCTGATGGATGGCGGCACCGCTCACGTTGCACGCGCGTGCCACCTCCAAAAACGGGATTCTCGCGTCCCCGGCAATCAGCCGGAGAATCTGCTTGTCAAGTTTATCCAATCTCTGGTATGCCATTTCTTATTTTTCTTTTATGGTGCAAAGATATAACAAAAATCCGATTTGCACAAAAAGAATGTAAGTAAACTTGCTGATTGTCTGTCAATCCGTCAATAAAGCACGTAAAATAAGATGGTGACAGACAGCCAGCCAGTCAGCGCAGGTCCTTCTGGTCGGCCGAATAGATGATGTCGCGGACGTATGCCTGACGCAAAGCCCGCTTCACGTCGTTGATCAGTCCCATCGGCGTGTCGCGGTCAGCCTTTATCACCACGCGCATGTTGCGGGCGTCCTCCGGCTTCATCCGCGACCGCTCGTCATTGATGAGCCTGCCGATTTCATCCACCGTGACATAGCGGTCGCCCACCTGTATGACCATACCGCCGGAGGCGGCCTGTGACGAATGCCCGGCTGAAGACAGTTGCGGGAGAGCCGACGGTGCCGGGGCGGCGGGAGAACCGTGGTGATGCTGCGCCACGGCGCGACCGATATGGACGTAGACCATGGCCTGTTTGTTGGTCAGACGCTCCAGCTGCCGGCTCTGAGGCATACGGTAGTCGACCTTCAGCTGGTCCTGCCGCATATTGGTGACAATCATGAAGAAGAAAAGCACGGTGAAGATCAGATCCGGCAGCGACGACGTGTTCAGCTCCGGCATGCGGCGGTCGCGGCGGCGTGAGAACATGCTCATAGGGCACCTCCCTGCCCTCCGGGCTCCGTTTCAGACACACGCTGCGGATAGTGACGCGTCACGGCACGCCGCTCCTCGGCCGAACATTCGTCAAGAGAACGGCCGAAACGGGCCTCTGCCAGACGGTTGCGCAGGATGGCGTAGGCCGCAGAGATGGTCTGCTGGACGTGGAAATAGGTGTCATAGTCGGCCTCACGGCTCACCTCCAGAGCTATCACGTGGCAGTCTGTCACCGAGCAGCGGCCGAGCAGCGGGATGTTCACGACGGTCTTTTCGGGCAGCGAGGGAGAGTCGGCGGCGTTGTCCACGAACGTCACCACGCGCTCCCGCAGCTCCGGAAGCGTCACCGGGCGGTCCTCACAGGTCAGCCGTCCGTCCGCGCCGATGGCCACGCGGAGCACGTTGCGCTCCTTCGCGACCAGCTCCATCGGTGTCTGTTCCTCCGGCGGCGGAGGCAGACGCCGCGTCAGTCCCTTGTCACTGTCTATCGACGTCGTGACGAGGAAGAAGATGAGGAGCATGAACGAGATGTCCGACGTGGAAGTCGTGTTCAGGGCAGGCATGCGCCGGCGGTAGCGTTTTCTGAACATAGGCTAAGATTTTGAGGGCTGACAGGACGTCCTGCGGCGCAGGCACAGCTTCCGGTTCAGCCCCGACATGCCGAAAGTCACGGCAACGATGGCGACCGTGATGAGCACGGCCGAGGTCGTGATGAACATGTCGGCGAGCCGCAGCCACAGCGCCGATGAGAACATGCGGCCGTTGACCGGCAGCGGTTCCGTCGAGCCGAAAGCGAACGACAGGACGAGCGTCACGACGAGCAACAGCACCGTTGCGGCGGTGATGCGCGCGGAAGGCACTCCCGTTGACGTCACAGAGGAAAAAGAACGGGTCTTCACCGACCTTACGACGGACACAGCCGTCGCGGCGAGCGCCGCCGCGAGGAGGATATAGATAAGCCAGATGACGGCGTCGGTGAACAGCGGTGCCGTGAACTGGGGATTGTCGGCGAACGGCATGTCGAAGCCGACAAGATAGAACGCGGCGAAGATGACGGCGGCGATGACGGTCAGAGCCGTCCTCACCGTCGTTGAGATGCGCTGCGCATTATATCTCTGACGGTCATTTTTCCGGCGTGGTGTCATCGTCGTGTGTCAGTTTATATTTCATGATCATGTCCATCAGCGAGATGGCTGACTCCTCCATCTGGGAGGTGAGATGCTCTATCTTCGAGATGATGTAGTTGTAGAACAGCTGCAGGACGATGGCCACGATGATACCAAAGATTGTCGTTATCAGGGCCACCTTCATGCCCGAGGCCACGATGGTGGCGTTGATGTCGCCGGCCAGGCGTATCTGGTCGAAGGCCATCACCATTCCGATGACGGTTCCGAGGAAGCCCAGCGACGGCGCGATGGAGATGAAGAGCGTTATCCACGAGCATCCGCGTTCGAGATTGGCCGACTGAACCGAGCCGTAGGAGATGATGGAGCGTTCGATGTTCTCCATCGTGTCGCTGATCCGCAGCAGTCCCTGATAGCATATCGAGGCCACCGGTCCGCGCGTGTCGCGGCAGAGGTCCTTCGCCCCTTCGATGTCGCCGGCCTCCACGTGGCGGCTGATGTCCTCCATGAGCCGCTTGGCGTTGATTTCGGACAGGGTCAGATAGATGATGCGCTCGATACAGAAAGCCAGACCGAGCACGAGGGCCACGGCCACGAGCGACATGAATCCCGCCGTTCCTTCGACGAACTTGGTCTTCAGCGTCCGGTGGATACCGGTGTTTCCGGCGGTCACGGCTGCCTCATCGTCCACGTCATCTTCCAGCGCTTCATCATATCCGTTGCCGGCAACGGTGTCCTGCGCCAGCGCCCCCATGCTGTCTGTCACCGCGACGGCGGGCGTATCCGCCCGGTTTCCGTCCTGCGCCATTGCGGCGGGGCAGCCCGCCAGCA
>USFX01000241.1 GCA_900553965.1 uncultured Prevotella sp. | reverse complement strand
CCGAACGTCTGCGATGGCGGTGTGAGGACGTGGACGTGCTCATGAAGCACATCGGCGGCTATCCGGGAAACTACGACGCCTCCATCCGCGGCCAGATATATGCCTCGCCGCCCCAACTGTTCATCAGCGGCCACTCCCATATATTAAAGGTGAAGTATGACCGCACGCTCAATCTGCTCCACATCAATCCCGGCGCCGCCGGACTGCAGGGCTGGCACAAGGAGCGCACACTGATAAGACTGACCATCGAAGGCAATAAATTCAGTGATTGTGAAGTTATTACATTAGGGAGATGACCGCCGGCGGCGACGCCCGCGCGGCTCCACGACACCACAAAACCGGCCACGCGGCAAACCAAAACAGCCTGTTCTACCCGGTAATATAGGCTATATTGGTCACCCAAACAGCCTGTTCTACCCGGTAATATAGGCTATATTACTTTGCAATATGAGTCATATTGCAAAGTAAAATGAGTCATTTTGGTCGGTAATATGACTCATATTGGTCGGTAAAATGAGTCATTTTACTTTGCGGCGTAAACCATACGGCCGTCAGGCAAGGGTCAAAACATAACAAACAAACATAACGATAACGACTATGGACAATCTGTCAAGACAACTTCAGAGCCTCCTCGTCAGCATGGGCTACATGCCCGACAGTGTGCCCCACGAGGTCGCCCACGGCATAGAACACCTCCTCCATCTTCTCGAAACGGAAGACGAAGAGGCGCTCACGCACTATTACGGACTGTTCGGTGAGCAGCGGCTGTCACTCGACGAGATAGCCCGCCAACGCGGACTATGCCCCGAGGACATGATGGCCAGCATCGACGCGTCAATCCGCAGGATTGCCGTGACACCGGAATGGGAGATGATTAAAGGAATGATTAAATAAAGGGAATGATGTTATGGTGAAGTCGAAGTTCAAATACAAGCATATCTATAATCTATTTTTTTCAATCCTTTTTGTTGTCTTATTTTTGGCAGTTTTCTGTTTTTCATTTATAATGGCATGGGAGATGCTGGAAATAAAAATAAAGGATGGCTTTTTGATTCCTTCAACGTTGATACTGTTGAGTTCTCTTTTGTTTGTAGTTGCTATAAAAGAATTAAACTCCACGTTTATAAAAATAAAAGTAGATTGCAACAGTATATGTATTTCCACTCCATCCACTTTTTTCAATCCCACTGTATATTATATTAATGATTTTAATGGTTTTTATCTTACAGAGGAATCTATTTCTCTTATGGGATCAAAATCGAGGAATTATAAATTCAAAGTGGCGTGGCTGAGCCGTGATGACACCCTGATGGTCAGAATACCTGATTTCTACCGTAACTTCGACAAGATATTGAACGCTACAAATCTTAAATATAAGCGGAAGATTGAATCCAAAGAATATAAACCGGGCACGGTATTGTCGTTTTGCGACGAGCTGTTTGAAACGCGGTTTAAATCAATGACACAAGCGGGGTTGGACGAACATCAGAAAGAACACAAGATAGTCATGGAGGAGAAAGACGCTCAAAAGAAAGAACCTCAAAAGACATACAACTGGAATTTCAATAATAACAACGACACGATATGAAGAAAATACTGTTATTGGGCTCAGGCGAATTGGGCAAGGAATTCGTCATCGCCGCCAAGCGCGCGGGCCAGTACGTCATTGCTTGCGACCGTTATAACGATGCTCCGGCCATGCAGGTGGCTGACGAGCGCGAAGTGTTCAACATGCTCGACGGCGACGCTCTGGAGGCTGTGGTGAACAAGCACCGCCCCGACATCATCGTTCCCGAGATTGAGGCCATCCGCACGGAGAGGCTCTTCGACTTCGAGAAGCAGGGCGTTCAGGTCGTGCCGAGCGCCCGTGCGGTCAACTACACGATGAACCGCCGCGCCATCCGCGACCTAGCTTCACGTGAGCTGGGTCTGCGCACGGCCAAGTATTTCTACGCCAAGACCTACGACGAGTTCAAGGCTGCCGCCGACGAAATAGGTTTCCCCTGCGTGGTGAAGCCCCTCATGTCGTCCTCAGGCCACGGCCAGAGCTACGTCCACAACGACGATGAGCTGGAGCAGGCTTTCCGTGAGGCCATGGAAGGCAGCCGCGGCGACGTCAAGGAGGTCATCATCGAAGAGTTCATCGACTTCGAGTCGGAGTTCACCCTGCTCACCGTGACGCAGAAGAACGGCCCGACGCTGTTCTGTCCGCCCATCGGTCACGTCCAGAAGGGCGGTGACTACCGCGAGAGCTGGCAGCCGTACAAGATTTCGGACGAGGCGCTGCGTCAGGCCCAGCACATGGCCGACGAGGTGACACGTGCGCTGACCGGTGCCGGCATCTGGGGTGTCGAGTTCTTCCTGACACGTCAGGGCGAGGTCATCTTCTCCGAACTGTCACCCCGTCCGCACGACACGGGAATGGTGACGCTCGGCCACACGACCAATCTCAGTGAGTTTGAGCTTCACTTCCGCGCCGTCATGGGACTGCCCATCGCCGGAATTCACCTTGAGCATGCCGGTGTGAGTGCCGTCGTTCTCTCGCCCGTTGAGTCGACGGAGCCGCTGGACTACAACCTCACCGACGCCCTCAACGAGGACCGCACGCGCATCCGCATCTTCGGAAAGCCCGAAGCCCACGTAGGACGCCGCATGGGTGTGGTGCTCTGCTACGGCGATACGGACGCCGACACTGACGCCCTGCGCGACAAGGCGAAGCGTCTGGCGAAGACCGTGCTCGGAACGGACCCGTATATGAAGAAATAAGACGGTCGTCCGGCGGGAGAGACATAGATATAGTTTCACCGACGGGAGAGACACATATCTCGTATTTAGATGATAGAGACACTGCAGTCGCTTCGGTTCATATTCTTCGTGATGATATTCATGTCACACTTCGAATATGACGGTCGACCGGCATTCGATGCCGGCGGCGACTGCGGTGTCTCATTTTTCTTTATCCTCAGCGGCTTTGTCCTGTCGTCGGCCTACGGCAACAAGGTGTCATCCGACGGGTTCCGCTACAGGCAGTTCATGGCGCGGCGGGTGAAGAAACTCTATCCTTTGCACCTGCTGTGTCTGCTCGCTTTCGTCGTCATCAACATCAGGAGCATGGACGCCGGAACCCTCGTGCGGCTGCTGCCGAACCTGCTGCTC
>USFX01000240.1 GCA_900553965.1 uncultured Prevotella sp. | reverse complement strand
CTCTACAAGTCCCTTCGTTATCTTCCGAACAGCCATGATTGCAAATCCGCTACAACAGAGGTTAGCTTCAAACCCGTACATCCACATTATCCAGCCGAAAATTTTGAGTTTCCCGCGTTTTGCAGTACCTTTGTCCTTTCAAACCGGAATATACATATTTATATATATGAATGATTATATTGAGATAAAGGGAGCAAGGGTCAACAACCTGAAGAATATCGACATAAAGATACCGCGCAACAAGTTCATAACCATAGCCGGAGTGAGCGGTTCGGGAAAATCGTCGCTGGCCTTCGACACTCTTTATGCCGAGGGACAACGCCGGTATGTGGAAAGCCTTTCTTCGTATGCGCGCCAGTTTCTCGGACGGAAGAACAAGCCGGAGTGTGATTTCATTAAAGGAATCCCGCCGGCAATAGCCATCGAGCAGAAGGTCATCAGCCGCAATCCACGGTCTACCGTCGGCACGACGACCGAAATATATGAATATCTGCGGTTGCTCTTCGCACGCATCGGACGCACCTACTCGCCGATAAGCGGCGAAGAGGTGAAGAAACATTCGACGGAAGACATCGTCGGATGCGCCGGGAATTATTCCGAAGGGACAAAGTTTGTTGTCATGGCGCCGCTCCATCCCGTAGAGGGCAGAAGCGTCGGACAGCAGCTGAAGATGTACATCCTTCAAGGCTACGCACGACTGTTCTGCCGCGGGGAATTCGCACGCATAGAGGACTTCATGGCTGACGAAAGCAAAAAGGACATTGAGGCCGGAGAAATCTATCTCGTCATTGACCGCATGTCGGTGAGCCGGGATAAAGACGCCATCTCGCGACTGACAGACTCCGCCGAGACGGCTCTGTATGAAGGAAACGGCGAGTGCCGGCTGATGTTCCTGCCGTCGATGATCAGCTATGATTTCTCCACGCGCTTCGAGGCCGACGGCATGATGTTCGAAGAGCCGAACGACAATATGTTCTCCTTCAACTCACCGGCCGGAGCATGCCCTGAATGTCAGGGCTTCGGCAAGATTATCGGCATCGACGAAAAGCTCGTCATACCGAACACGTCGCTCAGCGTATATGACGGCTGCGTGGTATGCTGGCACGGTGAGAAAATGGGACAATGGAAAGACGAGTTCTGCCGCAGGGCTGCAAAGGACAATTTCCCGATATTCGAACCATACTACAACCTGACACAGAAGCAGAAGGACCAGCTTTGGCACGGACTGCCATGCGACAAGCGCAAGAGCATGGAAAACAAGGTGTGCATCGACGCGTTCTTCCAGATGGTGAAAGACAACCAGTATAAGATACAGTATCGGGTGATGATGGCGCGCTATCGCGGCAAGACGACCTGTCCGGCTTGTCACGGCTCACGTCTGAAAAAGGAGGCGGACTATGTGAAAATCGGAGGAAAGAGCATATCCAACCTCGTAGAAATGCCTATCGTCAGACTGAAGGAATGGTTTGACAATCTGCCGCTCGACGAACATGAGACGCAGATAGCCCGCCGGCTGCTCACCGAAATCAACAGCCGCCTGCAGTTCCTGCTGGACGTAGGGTTGGGCTATCTCACCCTGAACCGCATGTCAAACACCCTGAGCGGCGGAGAAAGCCAGCGCATCAATCTTACGACATCTCTCGGAAGCAGCCTTGTCGGCTCACTGTATATTCTTGATGAGCCGAGCATCGGACTGCACAGCCGCGACACGGACCGGCTGATACACGTTCTGAAAGAGCTTCAGTCGTTGGGCAACACGGTTGTGGTGGTCGAGCATGACGAGGAAATCATGCGCGCCGCCGACCATCTGATTGACGTAGGACCGGATGCGGGAAGGCTCGGAGGCGAAATCGTATTCAACGGAAACATCTCACAGATAGACAGCAATACGCTGAAAGACTATCCCGACAGTCACACAATAAAATATCTGTTGGGCGAGGAGACCATCGAGACACCGAAGAGCCGCCGACGCTGGAACCGCAGCCTGACAATAAAAGGGGCGAGGATGAACAACCTGAAAGGCGTCGACGTCACGATACCGCTGAACGTCTTCACCGTAATCACCGGTGTAAGCGGCTCGGGAAAGTCAAGCCTCATCAAAGGCATTCTCTATCCTGCCATCAAACGACTGATGGGAGATGTCTGCGACGCACCGGGAGAACACATCGGAATTGAAGGCGACATCAAAGCCATCGAGCATATCGAATTTGTCGACCAGAACCCGATAGGAAAGAGCACGCGCTCAAATCCGGCCACATACGTCAAGGCATACGACGCAATACGCGATCTGTTCACGCAGCAGCCACTCGCACAGCAGATGGGGTTCACGTCACAGTATTTCTCGTTCAACGCTGACGGCGGACGATGCGAGGAATGTAAGGGCGCCGGCGTCATCACTGTCGAGATGCAGTTCATGGCCGACCTCGTGCTGGAATGTGAATGCTGTCACGGCCACAGGTTCAAGAAAGACATCCTCGACGTACGGTTTGAAGGCAAGAACATCGACGACGTACTGAACATGACCATCAGCGAAGCCATCGCTTTCTTCGGAGAGCACAAGCAGAACGCGATTGTCCGCCGACTGCAGCCGTTGGAGGACGTCGGACTGGGATACATAAAACTCGGCCAGAACTCATCCTCGCTATCCGGCGGAGAAAACCAGCGCGTGAAACTGGCATACTTCATCGGTCAGGAGAAACAGTCGCCCACCCTCTTCATCTTTGATGAGCCTACGACCGGTCTGCACTTCCACGACATCAGACGGTTGCTGAAGACTTTTGACGCGCTCATTGACCGCGGCCATACCATCGTGGTGATAGAACACAATCTTGACGTCATCAAATGCGCCGACCATGTCGTCGATATGGGTCCGGACGGTGGCGACCGCGGTGGAAGCGTCGTCGTGACAGGAACACCGGAAGACGTCTGCAAATGCAAGGCAAGTTTCACCGGAAAATATCTCAAGGAAAAGTTGTCGCTGAAGAAAAACGCAGGAGAAAACAAAAGATAGTGAAACTTTCTTCTGAAAAAGTTTGTGGAATAAAAAAAAAGTATTACCTTTGCACTCGCAAAACAGGAAAGAGATCCTTGAAAGCCGACATGGCTCAGTTGGTAGAGCAATTCATTCGTAATGAATAGGTCCCCGGTTCGAGTCCGGGTGTCGGCTCTCTTTTCGTTCTAAAGCACTATCCCCACACTTTTTCCAAGCGGTAATAGCTCAGTTGGTAGAGCATTGGCTTCCCAAGCCGAGGG
>USFX01000239.1 GCA_900553965.1 uncultured Prevotella sp. | reverse complement strand
GGAGATACGCCCCCCCCTCCACTACTATCCCGCCTGTCGGGGCAAGTGTCTGCCGATACTGACCCACATGCTCGGCGGGCTGGACGTCGACTCGGACCCGCTGGCGGCTGACGACGGCGGCCGGCTGGAGATTGTCTATGAGGACAGCGCCATCGTCGTGGTCGATAAGCCGGCCGGCATGCTTTCCGTTCCCGGCCGCAGCAGCCGCCGTTCGGTGCTGTCGCTGATGCGCATGCACTGTCCCGACGCCGAAGGGCCGATGATGGTCCACCGGCTTGACATGGACACGTCGGGACTGCTCGTCGTGGCCAAGACGCTGGCGGCATATCACAATCTTCAGGCTCAGTTCGCCGCCCGGACGGTCAGCAAGACATACATGGCGCTACTCTCGCCGGCTTCTTCCGCATCCGCCGCTACGGTTCCTCCCGTTCCCGCGGGTCATCAGTTCACAATCGACCTTCCCCTCCGTCCCGACCCGTTGGACCGTCCGCGTCAGGTCGTCGACCGCGTCAACGGCCGTCCTGCCGTGACGGAATGCCGCCTGCTGTCCACCGACGGTCTCGGTCGCACTCTTGTGGAGCTTCACCCGCTCACCGGCCGCACCCATCAGCTGCGTGTCCACTGTGTCCATCCCGCCGGTCTCGGCCGCCCCATCGTCGGCGACGCGCTCTACGGGCAGCCCGCCGAACGGCTGTGCCTCCATGCCGCAAGGCTGGAATTTGACCATCCGACGACGGGACGCCGCGTCTTTTTTGAGCGGGAAGCGGATTTTGATATTCTTTTAAACACAAAGACGCAAAGACGCGGAGGATAAAAAGATTCCTTCGCGTCTTTGCGTCTTGTCTCTTGTGTCGCGTTATGTTAGTGTTATTTTTTCTGATGCAGCCTCAGTTATAAGAGACTTGTAGGGGAAAATATGTTCCTACAAGGTTCAACGTGACCGTTTTGGAGAGCTTTCTTCATCTGACGACAATCTTCTTTCCGCCCACGATATATACGCCCGGGGCCAGCGTGCGGAGCGTCTCTTGCGACGCATTTCCGGCCACACGTATGCCTTGCAGACTATATACAGCCGTGTCGGACGTTCCGGATGTGACAGCAGAGGCTATGCCGGAGCTTTCGGCTACGCCCCAGCTGAAATCGTCGATGTAGTATGTCGCCGTAGAGCCGGAGCTGCGTTCGGCCGACAGGCGGAAGCCGATGAAGAACACGTCGGGCATGTCCGGAATGAGGCTCATGTCCACCGTGTATGGTATCCATGTCCCGCTCTCGTCCTCCTTGGCCGGAACGTCGAACCCGCCCATCGGATAGACAGCAGGCTGGCCGTCGACCATCTCAATCAGACAGACGTCGAGCGTCTCGGCCTGACCTTCGTGGAGGAACTGGCCCATGAGGCGGAAAGCCAGCACGCGGTTCTTCGCGTTCCTGTAGTCGAGGGCGGGGCTGACGAGAAGCATGCTCGCCGGCGTGCCGCTGCCCTCACTTATCTTCGAGTCATAGAGCGTCGCTTTGGCGGCCTTGAAGGCGTCGTTGCCCTCGGTCACGTAGCCCCACCATGCCCGTGTTCCGTTTTCGGCAACGTTGGTCCAGCCGCTGACGGACAGCGTCTTGTTGCGTTCGACGTTCTCGAAGTCCTGTTCATAGCGTGTTGTTGGTGCTGACGTGTCCAGCAGGAACTCGTCGCCCTCTTTCTCCTCCGGCTCCTGTTCGCCCGTGGCTTTTCCCGTCACGGTGAGCACAACCGGTGAGCCGAGCGTCGTGGTGAACGTGAACGTCTGCGTCACCGTGCCCGCCGTCTTCGGCTGGAAGGTCAGCCGGACGTTCTGCTCGGCTATGTTGGGAAGATAGAGCGTGCTTCCGATGATGATGCCCGTGCCCACGGCCTCGCCGGATTTGACGTTGATGTAGTCGAAACAGTGGTCGGGCATCAGCGTCACGGTCGTCTCCGTGCGTTCGCCGACCTTCGCTTCGAGTGTCACCTCGGTCTGGCTGAGCGTGACGACGGGCAGATGGTCGGGGTCGTAGGCCTTGGTCGTGAACGTATATCCCTGATTGAGCTCGGGATTGATGGCGTCGAAATCGAACGTGATGCCGCCTTTGTGGGTTCCCATTGTGGCGGGTGTGACGCTCAGGATGATTTCCGTTGTCGACGTTCCGGCCGGAATGACGTCGTGGCTGAGGCTGAACGCGTCGTCGCCTCCCGTGAGATAGATTGGAGCGGCGGAGGGCAGGTCGGTCGCTTCGACGGTGAACTTAAATACGGCCGTCGTCCGGTTGATGGCCACGAGGTTGTCCTCGGTCAGTTGTTCCGGTGTGATGACGACTTCCGGCGTTGCCACGGCGCTGCCGACGAACGTCATGAGCAGTGCGGTTACGGCCAGAGTGATGCGGTGTAGTTGTTTGGTCATTTGCTTGTTCGCTTATTTGTTTGTTATTGTCGGGGCTGACGGATCGTCTTTCCGAACCGTCAGCTCCGGATTGCAAAAGTAACAAATATATCTGTAAAAAGGTTGTTTGAAGTGCAAAATGTTAGTGAAACAGTGGTCATAATAGTTCGGATGACATATTATAATATGTATGAATGCGATTAATGCCGTTTTCTTCGGACGTTCATGGAATTGTAAGAGGCGATTGATTGAAATGTTAAAAACTCGGAATAATGACGACAAAAGACTGCGGAAAAGTCACGCTGTTCCCTTTGCGGGGCGTTTTTTGCGAAAAATCGGCCGGTTTTTGTTGTTTTACGTAAGCGTCTGATTATCAACGGGATGAATTCTGTTGGAAAATTGCGGGATTTTTCCTGTCTTGCCGTAAGGGCCTTACGGGGTTGCGACAAGGGCCTTACGGCGTTGCAACGGCGGCCCCGTCGCATGATGACGGCGGCCTTATCGCAACCCCGGGAGGCCCTCCTTGGTCGGAAATCGTTCCCGACGGGTCATGCCGGAGCACAAAAAACGGCGGAAAAAATGTCCGCCGTTGCTGTTTTTCGCGGTTTTCCGCGATTTCTGAAGTGTTAAATTCTTGATATTATGATGACATGGTAGATGTTAGATGTCAGATGTTAAATGGTAAATGTCAGATGTCACTTGCCTTTTGCTGCCTAACATTTGACATCTACCATTTAACATCTGACATCTAACATCTACCATCGTCCCGTCCGTCACTCTTCGGCTATGACGAAGTCGAGCTGCTTCTTCTCGATGTTGGCCTTGGCCACCTTGATGCGCACGGGGTCGCCCAGCTGGTAGGTGTGGTGATGGCG
>USFX01000238.1 GCA_900553965.1 uncultured Prevotella sp. | reverse complement strand
CCCGCCGTGTTCCTCGCCTCAAAGGCTTCGGACGCTGTCAACGGTCACGTCCTCTACGTCGACGGAGGTATCCTCGCCTACATTGGCAAGCAGCCCTGAGCATAATTAATAATTAAGAATTAATAATTAAAAAAGATTGAAGCAGCGGTCTACGGCCGCCGCTTCAATCTTTTTTGTGTCACAATGCGGTTGTTTTCCTTTCATTACAGCAATGTTCTGAATTATTTTTCGTATTTTTGCCGATACTCCGCGGGCGATAAAGCGCGTGCGGAGAAACCGTTATGAACAGGGACGTACTGGAATTTGTCACTTTCTGTATCGGGGCCGTGGCCGGCCGTCATGGCCTCTCGCGCAACGATGTCTACAGCCGGCTGAAAACTTCCGGCATACTCTACGGCTATATCATACCGAGCTATGACGTGCTTCACACGTTCAGTTCCGGATATATCGTGGACGATATCACGGACTTTATGAGGAAGAAAGGAGTGTTGGAGGCATGAAGGTCTATCATGCTTCAAACATGCGTGTGGAATGTCCGGACACATCCCATTCGCGTCGGGAGCTTGACTTCGGCCGTGGCTTCTACGTCACGACAATACGGCTGCAGGCAGAGAAATACGCTTGGCGTTTCATGCGTCGTGGTGAACAAGCATGGCTGAATGTATATGAATTGGATGATGACCTTGCCGGATGGGCCGTCAGATGTTTCGACAGCTACGATGAGGAATGGCTCGACTTTGTCATCAGGTGCCGCAAAGGTGTGGCCGAAGATGGAGATTATGACATGGTTGTGGGCGGAATAGCCGATGATAAGGTCTTTGAAACCGTCGATTTGTTCTTTGCCGGATTGTTGCCAAGGGAAGAAGCCCTCCGGCGTCTTGCTTTTGAAAGGCCAAATATTCAGTATTGTATCTGCAGCGATGCCATGCTGAAAGAATGTCTGACGTTTATAGAAGCCATAAGATTATGAAGACAGAGAATACCGGAAAGCGCATTGTGCTGGATATGAAGATAGCACGCATCATCGATATCTACAGCAAGGAACATGGTGTCCCGTTGGAAGAAGCAGCCGATGATTACTACAAATCGGTCACGGCCGAACTCATCGAGGACGGTGTCGCCGACCTTCATTGCCGTAGTGACAGATATCTTGCCGACGAACTGTGGATAGAGATGCAGAAGAAGAGGAAGTAAAGCATTGTTTCAAGCGGGACGTTCCGTCAATTCTTAAAGTGATTTTCCGTCAAAGTTTAAAGTGAAACACCGTCAATCTTTAAAGTAAAATCCCGTCAAATCATAAAATAGAGATAAAAATACCATTCCCGATATCATCCAACGGCGGCCTTAAAACGTATTATTGGTAATAATCCCCGAAATCTGTATAACGGCAGTTTCGGGGATTTATCGTTATTTTGCAGCGTGGCCGGTGAGGTGACGGAAGACCGCTGGTTATCAGACTGTTGTCTTGTGGCACTATGAAGGTAACAGGCCGCCGGCAGTGACACAACAGGCTGGGGCAGTGACGCGGCGGGCAGCCGGCAGTGACGTCACGGAACAGGCGTGATAAAGCCCCGGAACGGATATGCGGGGAGGACTATTAACGGTTATGAAACAAGGAAAAATATCGGTTTTTATGAACATCAGGAGATTATCGATGGCTCTCGTCGTGCTGTTCTGCACGCTGCTCGGAGCCAACTGCAAGAGTGAGAACAAAAGTGAGACAGCAATGAAAGAGACAGCAAAGACAGAGAAAATCCTCTTCATCAACGGCAGTCCCAACCGCGACGGAAACACGGCGGCGATGGCGGGCGTGCTGCTTGAGGGGCGTGAGTTTGAGACGCTCAATCTCAACGACTACCGTATCAACTTCTACGGACAGACGCTCGACGGCGACCGGTTTGACGATGTCGTCGCAAAGATGCGTCAGGCCGACATCGTCGTGATGGGTTCGCCGGTCTATTGGCACAACATCTGCGCTTCGGTGCGCACGCTGATGGAGCGCTTCTACGGCACCATACCCGAGGGAGAGTTCAAGGGCAAGCGCCTTTTCTTCATCTATCAGGGCGCCGCGCCGACCAAGATGATGATTGACGACGGCGAATACAGCATGAGCCGTTTCGCCAAGATGTACGGCTTCAGCTATGAGGGCATGGCGACGAGCCGCGCGGAGGCGAAGAAGCTGAGGGAGAAAATGACAATTAAATAAGGAGGAACCACAGAATGAAAAGAAGACTTATCATCGCAGCGGCCGTCCTGCTGGCCATTCCGGCAGCGGCGCAGGAGCGGGCCACGGTGCTGTTCACGAAGAACATCACGCCCGAATCGCTTGTCAGTATCTACCGCGCGCTGGGCGTTGAGGCCACGGGCCGCGTGGCCCTGAAAATCAGTACGGGCGAGAGCGAGCGCTCAAACCATCTGCGTCCGGCGTTCATCAAGCCGCTTGTCGACGAGACTAAAGCCACCATCGTGGAGTGTAACACGGCCTACGGCGGCAACCGCTCGACCACAGAGGCTCACCGCCGCGCAATCAGCGAGCGCGGTTATGACCGGATTGCCACGGTCGACATCATGGACGAGGAGGGGACGATGAACATTCCCGTGAAGGACACGAAGCACATAAAGCATGACATCGTCGGCAGTCACCTTGCCAACTATGACTTCATGATCAATCTCGCCCACTTCAAGGGCCATGCCATGGGCGGTTTCGGCGGTGTCCTGAAGAACGCCTCCATCGGCGTGGCGTCGAAGAGCGGAAAGAGCTACATCCACTCCGGAGGCCGTTCGACGACCAATCCGTGGGGTGGGGAGCAGGACCCGTTCCTTGAGAGCATGGCGGCAGCGGCACAGGCAGTCCACGACTATTTCGGCGGAAAGGTGCTCTACATCAACGTCATGAACAACCTTTCCATAGACTGCGACTGTGACGGCAATCCGTCGAAGCCTCAGATGGCCGACGTCGGCATCCTTGCCTCGACCGATCCTATCGCGCTCGACAAGGCGTGTCTCGACCTCGTCTTCAACCACGACAACACCACCGGCGACACCGCCGTGCCGCTGCAGCAGCGCATCACCAATCTTCACGGCACGTGGACGGTGGAATATGGTGAGCAGATCGGGTTAGGAACGCAGGCTTATAACCTCATAGACCTCGACAATCAGGCCTCCGTCGACAAGACTATCAGCGACAAGGGCACACCGATATATAATGTATATACCGTCGACGGCAAGCGCGTCCTCTCTATGGCAACGGCCATTGACTCGCTCGCGGCCGGGGTGTATATCGTCAACGGTCAGAAGAC
>USFX01000237.1 GCA_900553965.1 uncultured Prevotella sp. | reverse complement strand
CTGCGAGGTCTCCATGACGCGTGCCTGAACCGAGCTCGTGTGGCTGCGGAGCACCATGTTCTTCGTGACGTCGTCGGCGTTCTGCTCGACGAAGAACGTGTCCTGCATGTCGCGGGCGGGGTGGTCGGCGGCGAAGTTCATCTTCGTGAACACGTGGAGGTCGTCCTCAACCTCCGGGCCGTCGGCCAGAACGAAGCCCATGCGCGAGAAGATGTCGATGATCTCGTTGGTCACGATGGTCAGCGGGTGGCGTGTGCCGAGCCGTATGGGGTAGGGCGTGCGGGTCAGGTCCATGCCGTCGGCTTCGCTGTCAGCCGTCTCAAACTGTTCCTTCAGGGCGCTGATGCGCTCCTGAGCCATCTGTTTCAGCTCGTTTATCTTCATGCCGACCTCCTTCTTCTGGTCTGCCGGCACGTTGCGGAAGTCTGCCATGAGGGCCGTTATCTCGCCCTTCTTGCTCAGATATTTCAGTCTCAGAGCCTCAATTTCCTCAGCGTTTTGTGCGCTGAGATTTTTCACTTCTTCGAGAAGCTGTGCTATTTTGTCAAGTATCATCCTGCTGTGATTAATTAAATTCGCTGCAAAGTTAATATTTTTGTACTTAAAATAGAGCATAAATCAAAATAAAGTTGTACTTTTGCGCAAATTTGAGAGGCGGATACCATCCGATGACACTAAAATGAACAGGTTTTTAACAGCGATTTTCGCATCTGTCCTGCTTATGTTCTCATGTAAGGGCAGCAGGATGGCGAGCGATGACGGCGAAGCGCCGCTCGACTCGGTGGATAACGTTGAGGCTGCAGCCGCAGACACTATGGAACTGTTGATTGAAGAGACGCCGATGCCGAAAGCGGCCGACGAGCTCTTCGACGATTTCTTATTCAATTTTGCAGCCAACCGGAAGCTGCAAGCCGAACGTATTGTTTTTCCCCTTCCGGTGGTCAACGGTGATAAGACGGAGCACATAAAGAAAGAGGACTGGAAGACGGAACACTTCTTCATGCGTCAGGGCTACTACACGCTTATCTTCGATAGCCGGCGCCAGATGGACCTCGGCAAGGATACGGCTGTCAGCCACGTCGTGGTGGAGAAAATCCATCTGGACATCAAGACGGTCAAGCAGTATGTCTTCGACCGCGTCAACGGACTGTGGATGATGCGCTCCATCAACATCACACCTATATATAAGAATGAGAACGCCTCGTTCCTCAAGTTCTACCAGCATTTCGCCACCGACTCCGCCTTCCAGATTGAGAGTCTCGACGAGACCGTCCAGTTTGTCGGTCCCGACCCCGACGACGACTTTGAGCAGATGGAGGGCGTCATCACTCCGGACACATGGCCGGCTTTCGCGCCGGAGATGCCGGACCGGATGATATATAACATCAACTACGGAGAGAATCCGGGCAAGAGCAACACCAAGATTTTCGTTATACGTGGAATATCCAACGGTCTGGAGATGGAGATGACTTTCCGTCGCAAGGGCGGCCGCTGGATGCTCACAAGACTGACCACCTGACCCGTGTCGGGTGTTTTTTTGATATATATAAGGTCCTTTGATAAGTATGCTGCAACAATTAGTTTATACTTTGAACACGGAGACACGGAGACACAGAGTAATATTGTCCTTTGTGTCTCCGTGTTCAAAATAAAGATTTACCAAACAACCGATAGCCGCATGAAAGATTTTCAGAACTATGACCTCAGCCGTCACAACACGTTCGGCATCAACGCCCGTTGCCGTCGTTTCATAGAGTTTTCTTCCGTCAGTGAACTGCAGGACGTCGCCCGGTCGCTGGCCAAGGCCGACCGCCCGCTGCTCATTCTCGGCGGCGGAAGCAATCTTCTGCTCACGGACGACTACGCCGGAACGGTTCTCCATTCGGCCATCCGCGGTGTCGAACCAACGGTGACGGACGACGGTGTGCTGCTGCGCGTTGGCAGCGGAGAGGTGTGGGACGAGCTTGTCGGGCTGTGTGTGGCCCGCGGGTGGCATGGCGCCGAAAACCTTTCGCTTATTCCCGGTGAGGTGGGGGCGAGCGCCGTCCAGAACATCGGAGCCTACGGAGTGGAGGTGAAAGACCTGATAACGGCGGTAGAGACAGTGAACATTCAAGGATACGAGCGTGTTTACTCTGTCGAAGAATGCGAATATGCCTATCGCAACAGCATTTTCAAGCGTCCTGAGAACAAATCCGTTTTTGTCACTTATGTCCGCTTCCGCCTTAGTAAAGAAGAACGGTACACGCTGGACTATGGAACGATCCGCCAGGAACTTGCAAAGTATCCTGCACCGACGTTGCCCATTGTCCGTAAAGTGATCATTGAGATTCGCGAAAGCAAACTGCCCGACCCGAAAGTGACGGGAAATGCAGGCAGTTTCTTTATGAACCCCATTGTGGCGAAAGAAAAGCTGGAAGCCTTGCAGCGGGACTATCCCCGCATACCTTACTATGAGCTTCCTGACGGGCGTGTGAAAATCCCTGCCGGATGGATGATCGACCAATGCGGATGGAAAGGAAAATCCTTAGGACCCGCCGCCGTCCACGATAAACAAGCATTGGTGTTGGTGAATCGGGGTGGAGCGAAAGGCAGTGACATTATCGCACTCTCAGATGCGGTGCGGGCTTCGGTACGCGATAAATTCGGTATCGATATCCACCCGGAAGTAAACGTAATTTAATGAAGTATGAAGGTAAGAATCATTGGAAGTGGAACATCGACAGGAGTGCCCCAGATTGGTTGCACATGTGCAGTTTGTACTTCTGCCGATCCGAAAGATAACAGGTTGCGTGCCTCTGCCATTGTAGAGACGGAAGATGCGCGCATATTGATAGATTGCGGTCCCGACTTCCGGGAGCAAGTACTGCATCTCCCTTTCGAGAAGATAGACGGAGTGCTCATTACGCATGAGCATTACGATCATGTGGGCGGGCTGGACGATCTTCGCCCGTTCTGCCAGTTTGGTTCAGTTCCTATTTATGCGGAAGAATACGTGGCACGCGGATTGCGTTCGCGTATGCCCTATTGTTTTGTGGAACATTCGTATCCCGGTGTCCCTAATATCCCTTTGCAAGAGATTGTGGCGGGACAACCCTTTTACATAAACCATACCGAAGTGCTTCCCTTGCGTGTGATGCACGGGCGGTTGCCGATTCTCGGATACCGGATCGGAAAACTCGGTTATATCACCGATATGCTGACCATGCCCGAAGAATCCTATGAACAATTGGCAGGCGTGGATGTTCTGATTGTGAATGCACTCCGCATAGCCCCGCATCCTACACATCAGAATCTGGAGGCGGCTTTGGCGGTTGCGCGGCGCATTCAG
>USFX01000236.1 GCA_900553965.1 uncultured Prevotella sp. | reverse complement strand
TGGCCCGTCTGCGGCCCGTGGAGCGCTCGTGCATAACGCTCCAGCTCGTCGACGGACTGCCGATAGAGAAGATTGCCGAGGTCACCGGCATGCCGC
The DNA here is from genome assembly GCA_900553965.1 of uncultured Prevotella sp. Taxonomy (GTDB): domain Bacteria; phylum Bacteroidota; class Bacteroidia; order Bacteroidales; family Bacteroidaceae; genus Prevotella. The sequence continues at coordinate 3,238 of USFX01000236.1, read as the reverse complement.
AAGGAACCATAAAATCACATCTGGCCCGTGGAAAGGAGAAGCTGGCCGGATACTTGAAAAGAAACGGATATGACAGAAGATGACAACATAAGGATAGAGGAACTGTTCCGTGCGGCAGCCCAGCAGGAGATTGCCGACCACGGATTTACGGACCGGGTGATGGCCAGTCTGCCGGTGGAGGAGTGCGCTGTCAGGGCGACCGCGCCGCAGATGGCCGGTGCTGACGCCGCCGCTGCACGCCGCCAGAGGCTGATGGCCAATCTCTGGACGGCGGCATGTGTCGCCGCGGGCATCGTCATGGTGATTGCGGGACGCGCCTGGGAGCTGCCCGCCACCTATCTGTATGTGCTCATGCGCACGCTTCCCACATTCGACATCGTCTCCCTCAGCCATCTGCTACTGCTCTCGGCCACCGTCATCACCGCCGCCATCTGGCTCTTCCACCGGCTGGACAGCATGCCGGTGGCGTTGAGAAAGAAAGACATGAAGCACGGTTTTTTCATTATATGACCCAACATAAAGACACGGATATAAGTGTATGTTGCAATAATTAGTTTATACTTTGGACACAGAGACACGGAGACACAGAGGGACAATATTACTCTGTGTCTCCGTGTCTCTGTGTTCAAAAAAGTTATTATAAAGTAATAGTGAATACTTACTTAACCTTTGCTGTCTTTATATTAATTCTGTCAGACGGCCTCCGTCGCTTTCCGCAGCCATTCCGCATCAGCGGCGTCGAGCAGCGGGGTGAGCCGTTGGCGTACGGTGAGGTGGTAGTCGTTGAGCCACTGCCGCTCCTCGTCGGTGAGCATTGTGATGATGGCTGGGGCGGTGTCGATGGGGCAGAGGGTCAGCGTCTCGAATCGGAGGAAGCGGCCGAACTCCGTTTCCACGTGCGGAACGGTGAGCAGCGTGTTCTCTATGCGGACGCCGAAACGGCCGGCAAGATATATGCCCGGCTCGCAGGTGACAGTCATTCCGGCCGTCAGCGGTGCGGGACGGTACTCCTGCCGTATCTGATGGGGGCCCTCGTGGACGTTGAGATAGGACCCCACGCCGTGGCCCGTGCCGTGCATGTAGTTGAGGCCCGCCGCCCAAAGGTCGCGCCGCGCCACGGCGTCGAGCTGCGTGCCGCTGGCCCCATGCGGGAAGCATAGCATTTGGAGCTGGATGTGGCCTTTGAGAACGAGCGTGTAGATGCGGCGCTGTTCCTCGGTGACAGGGCCGAGAGCGATGGTCCGGGTTATGTCCGTCGTGCCGTCGGGATATTGCGCTCCGCTGTCCACGAGCAGCAGACCTTCGGGCCGCAGGGGCTTGTCGGTGGCGGGCGTCGGCTCATAGTGGACGATGGCGCCGTGGTCCTGATATGCCGCGATGGTGTCGAACGAGATATCGCGGAACATCGGGTCTTCAGCGCGCAAATCCCGCAGCTTCGCGCTGACGCTCAGCTCGGTCTCCCCGCCGCGCGGAACGGCGGTCTCCAGCCACCTCAGCCATTTCACCATGGCCCTGCCGTCGCGCACCATCGCACGGCGGAAACCGTCAATCTCCACCTCGTTCTTCACCGCCTTCATGGCCCCGATGGGCGACGGGCGGTCGACGGTCTCGCGGCATCGGACACTATTATATAATGTATAGGGCGTCTGTTCGCCGTCCATCATGATGCTGTAGCCGTCGTAGCGGCGCAGCACTTCCTTCACGCCGTCATAGCCGCTGACGCCGATACGGTTGTCGTGGAGATAGGCGGAGACGTCGGGTGTCAGCTTGCGCGGGTCGGTGAAGAGCGTCGCGGCGGTGTCGGTGATGAAGAGATAGGCCGTGAAGACGGGGTTGCAGTGGACGTCGGTGCCGCGCAGATTGAGCGTCCAGGCGATGTCGTCGAGCGACGACACGAGCATAGCGCCCGTGTTCATGCCCCTCATGGTCGCCCTGACGCGCTCCATTTTCGAGGCGCATGTCTCGCCCGAATACTCCTCCGGATGGATCGTGATGGGGTTGAGCGGCACTTCCGGCCGTCCCCGCCATATCCTCGAAAGCACGTCCAGATTGGTGCGGAGCGTCAGTCCGCCCTGGGCTTTCAGCTCCGCCTTGAGCCGCAAGGCCTCTGCCGCCGGACAGACCATGCCGTCGATGGCCACTTCGGTGAGCCCTCCCTCGACGCCGCGGACACCTCCCGCCGTGGCCAGCTTGCGTCCCAACCATTCGGCGATGGTCGGTGTGCCGTCCATCCGCTCGCGCATCAGGACAAACTCCGTGCCGTCCAACTGCTCTTCGGCCGCCAGAAAATAGCGTGAGTCCGTCCACAGGGCGGCCCCGTCGAGCGTCACGACAGCCGTTCCGGCCGAGCCGTCAAATCCGCTTATCCACTCGCGTCCCTTCCAATGGTCGGGCACGTATTCGCCGCAATGCGGGTCTGTGCTCGGGAAGATGAACGCCCCAAGGCTCTCGCGCCGCATCTCCTCGCGCAGTGCGGCAAGCCTTTCACGTATATCATTCGTTGTCGTCATTGTCATATATTATATTGTTTAATTGCAAATATACAAATTATTGGCAATACATCAATGTCTCAGAATCGAATAACTGGCCCTCTTTGATGGAAAAAGCGTATCTTTGCACAGAATAAACAGCATAATCTAAAAAACGAAACGATATGGCATTGATAAAATCAATCAAGGGACTTACGCCGCGCTGGGGGCGTGAGTGTTATTTCAGCGAGAACGCCACGATTGTCGGCGAGGTGACTATGGGTGACGAATGTTCGGTCTGGTTCAACGCCGTCGTACGCGGCGACGTGGCCCCGATAACCATCGGCGACCGCACGAACGTCCAGGACGGAGCGTGCATACACGTGACCAACACGACCGGACCGACCGTCATCGGCAACAACGTATCCATCGGCCACAACGCCACCGTGCATGCCTGTACCATCCACGACGGTGCGCTGATCGGCATGGGGGCCACGCTTTTGGACCACTGCGAGGTGGGCGAAGGCGCCATTGTAGCCGCCGGAGCGCTCGTGTTGCAGGGAACGAAAATCGGTGCGCATGAGATTTGGGGCGGTGTTCCGGCCAAATTCCTGAAGAAAACGGCACCGAATCAGGCCGAGAGCTTCGCCGCACATTATGTGGAATACTCGAAGTGGTATCTTTTAGGTGAGAGTTCAGAGTGATGAGTGAAGAGGTATGATTACCGTTAAGGGCAGAGCTCAGTACTTGAACTCTGCCCTTAATTATAT
>USFX01000235.1 GCA_900553965.1 uncultured Prevotella sp. | reverse complement strand
GAAAGAGCGTGTTCCGCAATTTCCGTTATGACAGCCACCGGCCGGATGAATCACGGATGGCAGCCTATCTGATGGTCTATCACAAGGACGAGGACCACGGTCTCCATTTCGCCATAAGCCGCGACGGACGGGAGTATAAGGCCCTCAACGACGACCGCCCCGTCATCTCTGGCGACACCATTGCCGTGCAGCGCGGCATCCGCGATCCGCACATCTACCGCGGTCCGGACGGCGCTTTCTATATGACGATGACCGATCTCCACGTCTTCGCGAAGCGCGACGGAAAGCGTGAGACGGAGTGGGAGAGACCGGTGGAGACCTACGGATGGGGCAACAACAAGGGAATCGTCATGATGAAGTCGTGGAACCTCATCAACTGGACACGCCACAACGTCTTCTTCGACAAGCTCTTCACGGGATGGCAGGAAATCGGATGTGCCTGGGCACCGGAGACTTTCTTCGACGAACAGGCCGGACGCTACATGGTCTACCTGACCATGCGTCACAAGAACGAGCCGTCGAAGCTCTATTATGTCTATGCCAACGAGGCTTTCGACAGTCTTGAAACCGAGCCGACGGTGCTCTTCCAGTATCCCAACGAGCATATCGCGGCCATCGACGGCGACATCACCAAGGTGGGTGACACCTACCATCTGATGTACGTCAGCCACGACGGAACGGCCGGTATAAAGCATGCCGTGTCGGACCGTCCCACCGGCGGATGGCATTATGAGGGACGGTGGGTGGACGACTCGCCTGTGGGATGTGAGGCGCCACACGTCTACAAGCTCATCGGAGAGGACCGGTGGATTCTCATGTACGACATCTACCGCATGAAACCCATGACGTTCGGTTTTGTCGAGACGACGGATTTCAACAGCTACAAGCCGCTCGGCGTGTTCAACAAGGGCGTCATGCGCACTCAGAACTTCGCCTCACCGAAACACGGGGCTGTTGTCCAGATAACACAGGAGGAGGCTGACGAGCTCGAAAGATACTGGCAACGGAACGCCCGTTGATGATTCCTTATGAGTTAAGGTCCTCGGAATACCCTGATAATATGTTTTTGAACACAGAGACGCGGAGACACAGAGGACAATAAAACTTTGTGTCTCCGTGCCTCTGTGTTTGTAATGTTGACTAATCGTTTCGTCCTCCTTGATGTTATATATAATGTGATTTTCCGCAGCCAAAAACATGAAAGTCTGACGGCCGGAGCAGGTTTTTAATACAAAATTCTTGCTCCGTTGCCGTTTTTTTCATAACTTTGCGAAATATTATACAATTATTTATTACCAATAACAAAAAACATTCAGTATGAACGAACAATCAACTATCAAGCCCTATGTGATAGGACTGGATTTGGGAGGAACCAACTCTGTCTTCGGCATCGTTGACAGCCGGGGAGAGATTAAGGCCACTACGGCCATTAAAACCCAAGGCTATGAAACAGCGGAAGCATACGTAGCTGCGGCTGTCGAGGCACTGCATATCATCATTGATCAGGTGGGCGGTATTGATAAAATCAAGGCAATGGGCATCGGAGCGCCCAACGCCAACTACTATAAAGGCACCATCGAGCACGCTCCCAACATCATTTGGGGACGCGGTGTCGTTCCGTTGGCCGAGATGTTCAGCACTGCGCTCGGCATCCCCGTGGCCATGACGAACGACGCCAACGCCGCCGCCATCGGTGAGATGGCCTATGGTGCGGCACGCGGAATGAAGAATTTCATCGTCATAACGCTCGGAACGGGTGTCGGTTCGGGCATCGTTGTCAACGGACAGTTGCTCTACGGACACGACGGATATGCCGGTGAGCTGGGTCATGTGACGATGGTCCGTGAGGGCGGACGTACCTGCGGCTGCGGCCGTACGGGCTGTCTGGAGACCTACTGCTCGGCTACGGGTGTGGCACGCACGGCCCGCGAGATGCTGTCGACAACCGAACGGCCGTCGCTTCTCCGCGATATGAAACCGGAGGACATCACGTCGCTCGACGTCAGCATTGCCGCCGGAAAGGGTGACGAGCTGGCCAATGAGATTTTCCGCTTCACGGGAAAGATGCTCGGTGAGGCCTGTGCCGACTTCGCCGCGTTCTCCAGCCCCGAGGCTTTCATTTTCTTCGGTGGCCTCGTGAAGGCCGGGGAGCTCATAATGAAGCCCATCCGCGAGACCTACGACGCCCATGTCATGCCGGTGTTCCGCGGTAAGGCGCAGTTCCTCGTCAGTGGTCTCGACGGTTCTTCGGCCGCCGTGGTTGGCGCAAGTGCCATCGGTTGGGACATAAGCGCGTCGGAATGAATGGGGTGTAATGTACCCCTATCTATATAAGAAGGTGCAAGGACATGAACCTGGCGGCTGCCGCCATTCATGTCCTTGCACCTTCTTTTGTTATTGTTTGGCCATGTTCGGGCCATATCTGTAGACCTATCGTTCCATCATGGCCAGCTCGATGTCGTGTTCCTTGGCCATACGCCGGAGGTTAAGGATGGCGTAGCGCATCCGTCCGAGTGCGGTATTGATGCTCACACCGGTGATGTCGGCAATCTCCTTGAACGACAGGTCCTGATAGAAACGCATGTAGACGACCTCACGCTGGGGTGCGGGGAGGCTGTCCATCATACGGCGCACGTCGTCGAACACCTGCTCGTTGACCATTTCCGACTCCCTGCTGACGTTAATGGCAGAACAGCCTTTGAGGTTGCTCAGGTCGTTGCCTTCTGTCGGTTCGATGATATGTTCGTTGCGCTGGAGCCGGTACCAGTCCATGATGACATTGTGGGCGATGCGGGTTATCCAGTAGGAGAACTTGCCGCTGTCGGTATATTTGCCTTCCTGAAGCCTTGTGATGACTTTTACGAAGGTATCCTGAAAGATGTCGTTGGCCAGCTCCTGGTCGCGGACCACGAACATGATATATGTGAATAGCTTTGACTGATTGCGTGACAACAATTCATCGAAGGCTTTGTTGTTCCCTCCGACATACTGTAAGGCCAACTCCTCGTCGGTCATACTTTCGAATTTCCTCATACTTAATTGTCTTTTATATTAAGTAAAATCTTCGTCGATAGGCTTTACAGTTTTTGTTAATGAGTTATCGTTCTGTTGTTCAACATTGCAAAAGTATATAAAATAATCAATACCGCCAAATTATTGCGTGTTAAATTTCGGATGTGCTTTCAGATGCCTTATGCGCGCGGCGTGCAGCCTCTCAGGGATGGAACCGGGATTTTCCGGCATGAAGATAGGGGAAAATGAGCATGTCCCGCCGTTGCGTGCCGGCCGTTTGTCCACAAAATTCTGAATTTAAGGCCCGCAGGAACAGGGGCTTTTGGTTTT
>USFX01000234.1 GCA_900553965.1 uncultured Prevotella sp. | reverse complement strand
CTCTGTGTCTGAAGTGTCTCTGTGTTCAGATTATATTATTAAGACCTTTGCGTCTTCATGCTCGGCGGATTTCCATACAGCCATGTGAGACGCCACGGTGTGACGTCTCTACAATTCCCTTCACCCACGCAGCTCCTCCCCTTTGGGGAGGTCGGGAGGGGCTTTCGGGGAAAAGTCGCATGGGACATTAAAGTTTAAAGTTAAAAGTTTCAAGTTAAAAGTTAAAACCGTGTCCCGTATGGAAAAATATGCCTATTTTTGCGGCGGATATGACATCACGCCTATTGACATCTGCCATCCTCGCCGCCACCGTGGCGACCGCCGCCACGGCACAGACCGCGGCAGGACAGGTCGTGGCCCGCGGTGCCGTGACCACGTCGGAGACCACATCATCAGGTCAGGCGACCGGAAGCCCCGCCTTCGTGCCGACGGTCAAGGTCGGCAAGGTCATGGAGGGAGGCGACAGCATCCAGTATATGGAGATGAGCAATGTCTACGTCTATCCGCAGATGGAGTTCACGAGCAAGAGACAGGCAGCCAACTACACCCGCCTGGTGCGCAACGTCAAGACCGTTCTGCCGATAGCCAAGGAGGTCAACAGGATAATCCTCGAAACATACGAATATCTCGAAACACTGCCCAATAAGCACGCCCGCGATGAACACATGAAACGCGTGGAGAAGAGCATCATCCGCGAATATAAGCCGAGGATGAAACGCCTGACGTACTCACAGGGCAAACTGCTCATCAAACTCATACACCGCGAGTGCAACTCGTCGTCCTACGACATCGTCAAAGCCTTTCTTGGCCCCATCCGCGCCGGCTTCTGGCAGGCCTTCTCTTCCGTCTTCGGAGCCAGTCTGCGCAAGGAATACGACGCCGAGGGAACCGACCGCCTCACCGAGCGCGTCGTGCTGATGGTCGAGTCAGGACAACTTTAGGAGACAAAGGAAATTCAGACCGCAATCTCAGATGAAGATAATCAAATCCCTGCTTACACATTATTATATATATGCGTCCCTGTACCTCGCCCTGACGTCCGTCGCCGGATGTGGCGGACGGCAGGGCGGTAGGCAGGAACGTGCCGTCGGCACGCCGCGGCAGTTCAGGACGGAAGTCCTCAACGCATATACGCCTATCAAGAATCAGGGCCGTGCGCCGTTATGCTGGGCCTACGCCATGCTTTCGGCCATCGAGACGGAGCACATCATGCGCGGCGATTCAGTCAATCTCTCGGTGAAATATGCCGCCCGCGCGCTGGCCGAGGACAACTTCCGGCGGGCTTATTTCACCTGCGGACGCGCTCCTTACACGATGCGCGCCACGGCCCAGACCCTGCTCGACGTCATCGCCCGCCACGGGCTGGTGGCGCATGACGCCTACCGCGACACACCCGATACCGACTACGGCGTGCTCATGTCGAAGCTGCGCCGCGCGGCCCGCAAGGCAGTCAACACGCGTCTGCCCCTCCGACGGGCCGAAGAGCGCGCCACGGCCATACTTGACGAGACACTCGGTCCGGCGCCGCGGAATGTCTTCATGTTCGGCGCACGATATACGCCGCAGGAATTTGCCCGCAGCGTCTGCGCGCCTGACGAATATGTCGCCCTGACGAGCTTCACCCACCATCCTTTCTATGAGACTTTCCCGCTGGAGGTTCCCGACAACTGGGCGCAGTCGGAGATGCTCAACGTGCCCGCCGACACGCTCATGGAGCGCATGGAGCGGGCCGTGCGCCGCGGCCGCGGAGTGTGCTGGGAGGGCGACACGAGCGAGGCTGGATTTTCCTTCGGCCGCGGCACGGCCAGCCTTCCGGCCGGAACGGACGTCTCTCAAGCGGCCCGCCAACAGGCTTTCGAGCGTCATGAGACCACCGACGACCACTGTATGGCCGTCGTCGGACTGGCCCGTGACAAGGCCGGACGGCTGTGGTTCATAATGAAAAACTCGTGGGGAACGGCCAATCCCTACGGCGGACTGATGTATGTCTCCGGCGATTACGTCCGCCTGAAGACCGTCGCCGTGTTCATGCCGCGCTCGGCTTGGGAGGACAGACGATGAGAACGGTGCTCCTGTCATGCTGTATGTTCGGCCTCACGACCGTTGCCGCGCAGGAGGAATTCTCTCTTGAGCGCAAGTCCGACAGCCTCTATGTCGTCCGGTTGGGCAGCGACGGCTGGACACTGCCGTTCCCCGTATACCGTTTCCAGACGGCCGATGTCAACGGCGACGGCTCGACAGACGCCATCGTCGGCGTCACAAAGACCACGCGCTATGACCCGGAGCTGCGCCGCCGCGTCTTCATCTTCAAGAACTACCGCGGCCATGTCCGTCCGCTTTGGCTCGGCTCGCGCCTCGGCCAGCCCGTCGCCGACTTCCGCTACCTGCCCTCGCGCGGCATCCTGCGCGTCATGGAGCACGAGCGCAGCGGCCTTTTTCTCGTCGCCGACTACCGCTGGCGCTCCTTCGGAATGGAGTTCGTCAGCTACCTCGGCCGCGAGATGACGGAGGACGCAGCGCGCCGCAAGGTCTTCGGGACAGACGCCGGGGACTCTCAAAAGTAAAACAGCTAAGGTGGCTATGATAGCCATAATAGCTAAAGTAGCTATAATAGCTATCACAACCATCAACATAATCCCCCAAACCATGCTGACCTCAAGAATCAAGACCCTCATCGCGGCAGCCCTCATCGCGCTGTCCGCCCATCCCCAAGGCAATAGCAAGACCCCGGCGCCGTTCATCCCCGTGGGCAGCGCCATCGACGTGGAGAGCCTCAACCGCGAGATTGATACCTCGATGGACATCTCCCGCCTCAGCCTTTCCGACCTCCGCATACTTCGCAACGCCTTTGCCGCTCGTCAGGGCTACTGCTTTGAGGACTACGCCCTGCGCGCGATATTCAGCCATACGACATGGTATGACAGTCTGTTGTGGGAGCGGATGGACGGCCCGCTCTACGACCAGCCGTTGAAATACACCCCGCGTGAGACCGCTTTCATTGAGCGCATCAAGAAGCGCGAGGCCGAACTGCGCGCCCGCAACTTCACCGCCACCGACGGCGGACGGGTCAACACCGACAACATCGTCAACACGTTCCAGCTCGAAGAACTCTCGCCCTCGCTCTACCGGCGACTCTCGCGCGACGGTTTCGCCATCGTCCCGCGGCAGGGCGCACAGCTCTTCCACTGCTACGAGAACAACGACTATCACGATTTTCCCAACTTCATCACCACCGACCTCCATCTTCAGATGGTTCATATCTATTTCTCCGCCGTCCTTCAGGAGCTAGAGAAGCGGCAACTGAAACGCAAGATCGACGTCATCGTCAGCGGACTCTACGACGGCATTGCCGCCACGGCGGTCACCACAGCC
>USFX01000233.1 GCA_900553965.1 uncultured Prevotella sp. | reverse complement strand
TCCCCTCACGAATCAGTCCGCTGATGGTCTCGGCCACATCCTCAATCGGCGTGTTGCGGTCGTAGCGGTGCTGATAGAACAGCGGTATGGTGTCGAGGCGCAGACGCTTCAGCGACTCCTCGCAGTAGCGGCGCACCGTGGCCCGGCTGCTGTCCAGCCGTCCGGTGCCCTTGCCGTCGATGACCTCATGGCCGAACTTCGTCGTGAGGTTTACGCGGCCCTTGTACGGCGCAAGTGCCTCGCCCGCCAGCAGCTCGTTGCGCAGCGGACCGTAGATTATGGCCGTGTCGAAGAGCGTCACGCCGCGGTCGACGGCCTCATGGATGATGCGGATGCACTCCCGCCGGTCGGGCGACTGCGAGCGGTTGTAATTCATGCCCATGCACCCGAAACCGAGTGCCGACACCTCCATGGCGGCCCGACCCGTGCCGAGCGTGCGGTATTCCACGCCGTCCTTCTTCCTCGTGCTGCCGTTGCGCGCTCCCGTCAGCGCCGTTTCCGCCGCCTTCACCTTGTCGAGCGCGGAACTTACGGTAAGCGCCGCACCGATGGCCGCCGCCGTCTTCAGAAAACCACGGCGGCTGATTGACTTGTCATTGTTCATAGCTCTATCTTTTTGATTATTCTTGCCGGATTTCCTGCCACGACGGTCATCGGCGGCACGTCGCGCGTCACAACGCTCTGCGCACCGACTATCGAACCGTAGCCAATCCTCACGCCGGGCAGCACCGTTGAGTTTATTCCTATCCACACTTTGTCCTCTATCACAATCGGCCGTCCGTAGGTGGCACTGCGGTTTTCGGGGTCAGGGTCGTGGTTGATGGTTATGAGATTGCATTTCGGTCCGATGAACACACCGTCGCCTATGGTTATGCCGCCACGTCCGAAGAACGTGCAGCACTGCTGGATGAAGCATCCCTTACCAATGGTCACGGGCTTGCCGTAGTCTATATATAAAGGTGGCAGCACGGTCGTGCTCTCGTCAAGCGGCTTGCCGGTGATTTTCTCCATAAGCTCATGCACCCGCTTCTGGTCACGCACGCTTACCGTCGCAAGTTCCTGCGCAGTCTCCATCGTATCAAAGATTTCATTTATAAGTGCCTCATATCCCGGATCGTCCGGCGATACCATCTCGCCGCTAAGGTCTTTCTCAAAAATATCCTTCATTTGCTTTGCCTATTATTTGGTTATCTTTATTTTTATGCTTCACGCTATTTGATTTCGCCATTGGGTTCACGTTATTTCGTTCACACTATTTGGTTTCACGCTGCAAAATTAAACAAAAAGCCCCGCAACGTCTTTGTTGCGAGGCTCAATGTATTTTGCTCTCCGGCTCATATATGAGATATACGGAATCTTAATCTATCAGATAAGTCATTGTTCTCTTTTTGCACCCCAATTTCTTTTCTGGGTAGTATTTCTGGGTAGTGTTTCTGGGTAGCTTTTCTGGGTAGTACTCCGGATTCACGAAAACGTCGGTGCCATGCCGTAGGTCTCCTTATACAGCTTTGAGAAATGCGACAGGTTCTTGAATCCCACGTCGAAACATATCTCCGACACCTTGCGGCCACCGCTGCGGATGAGTTCGCGGGCGGCCTCAAGTCTGCGGCGGATGAGCCATTTCTGCGGCGTAAGTTCGCTTATCTTCTTGAAATCGCGCTTGAACGTGGCGAGACTGCGGCCGGTGTAATAGGCCATCTCCTCCATCGAGAGGTCGTTCATGTAGTTCTTCTCCATGAAATCCGCGATGTCTATCTTCCATGGCTCCACGAAATCGAAGAGCGAGGCGTAAAGGTTCGCGTCCGTCTTGAGGATGGAAAGCATGCCCTCCGCCATCTTCATCCGCAGGATGTCCTCGTCGGGCGTGGCGCCGGCATCGAAATACGGCAGCAGCGATTCGAACAGGCTGCGCACGTCGAGGCGCTCGGATGGGAAACGCACGAGGGCATCACGTGTCCGCTTCGCATCGGAGGGAATATCGCGGCTGTCAAGCGAGCGGAAATACTCCCTGAGATATTCGCGCGAAAACTTCATCACCACCGAACGGTACGGGCGGCCGTCCTTCACCCTTTTCTGCAGCCACATACGGTTGTCGCGCCTCATGAAAGCGCAGCCGCCGGGATGCAGCACCGTCTTGCGACTGCCGCAGGTTATCTCCAGTTCGCCCGAGTATATATATATTAAGGTGTGGTCGCGGTTGCAGTGGGCGCATCCGCGGTCGTCGGTGAAATAGCTCGCAATGAAGACATTGGAGCAGTCGAAAACATCTAATTTCTCCATAACAGTATATCAAGATTCTCCATAACAGGACTTTCTGCGGCTGCAAAGTTATGGAAATAATCCGGAAACAGCTTTGTTGTACGGCTCAAATAACGAACGACGGAATCAAATAATCACAAAATAAATATAGGAATGGATGCAACGACAGCGCCAAACAATCACGAAATAGAGACAGAAAAGGAAACAACGTATGCTTTTTTCATCCCTGTCAAAAGCATTAATATACTTACGGAGACGTATTTCCCAATTATTTTGCTTATCTTTGCGCCATGATATTTTACTTTTCAGGAACTGGTAATACGAAATGGGCGGCCGAATATATCGCAGCCCGCACCGGAGAGAGACTCGTGGCCATTGCCGACGAGCCCCAAAATGAATGTCGCTACACACTCGATGACGGCGAACGGATCGGATTCTGCTTTCCCGTTCACGGATGGCAACCGCCGGCAATCGTGAGACGCTTCATCCGCAGGCTTGTCATAACCAACCCTAACGGCCACTATTGTTTCGCGCTTTGCACATGCGGAGACACAGTCGGGGACACAATCAGCATATTAAACAAGGATTTGCGGCAACGCGGACTGCACGTGACATCAGCCTTTTCGCTCGTCATGCCGGAGTCGTACGTCTGTCTTCCGTTCATGTACACAGACAGCGAAAAGCGTGAACGGGAGAAAATCAGCATTGCCAAAGAACAGCTGGAGACATTCGTCGAAGAAATTGCCGAACGCGCCGAAAATGTCAAGCACCTGAAGAAAGGCCCGACGCCGTGCCTCTACTCCTACGTCATCGGCAACTTCTTCAACAGCCGGATGATCACCGACCGTCCTTTCCGGGTGGACGACAACTGCATCAGCTGCGGCCTTTGTGCCAAAGTCTGCCCCACCGCCAACATCATAATGAGCGAAGACGGAAAACCGCAGTGGCGCCACGAAGGTGACTGCACCTGTTGTCTGGCGTGCTACCACCACTGCCCGCGTCATGCCATCAACTACGGAAACATAACGAAGCGGCGCGGACAGTATTACTTCAAGAAAGAAAAGCTATAGAAGAAACAATATATCCAACATAATATGAGATCCTTAATTCCGCAACACTATAATTTAACTTTATTTATAAGTTCCTGAGCAACA
>USFX01000232.1 GCA_900553965.1 uncultured Prevotella sp. | reverse complement strand
GTGACGTAGGTCACGCTCTCTTTCCGTTCCTCCGGCATCTCCTCGCACAGCACTGCGGCCGCGCCGAGCTCCACGGCCTTGCCGATATAGGCGTGGCCGTCCGTCTGAGTGCCCTTGATGGCGACGAAAAGATGTCCGGGCGCAATGCGTCTGGAGTCAATGTTCACTCCTGTGATCTCTACCCCGGCATCACCTGTGATGGCCAGAGGCTTTACGTTTTTGAGCAACTCGCTTAGTCTCATTGTTGTTATTTTGATGGTTAACCCCTAAGGCCTCACCCCGGCCCTCCCCAAGGGGAGGGTGCCTGCGGGATGTGATGGGATACTTTATGTTTATATATTATATATTAATATGTCAATATCACTGTATGCTCACATATATATTAATATGTCAACATCACTCCAGCGTCAGCACGCATTCGGCTCCGCGGACGATGGTGCGGCCGGCGGGGAAGCTCTGTGACTTGACGCGGCCGCGGCCGTGGAGGCGCACTTTCAGTCCCCGGCTCTCCAGCATGTAGACGGCGTCGCGGGCTCCCATGCCCGTCACGTCGGGCGTCACGCCGCGCGGGGTGGCCGTGCGGGTGAGCGAAACCTCGTCGCGGCGGCGGTCGGCGCGTCCCCAGACGGGATTGCCGAAGGCGTAGGCACCATCCCACTGAGTGTCGGTCTTGATGTCGAGCCGGCTGAGAACATAGTCAGCCGCCATGACATTGCCGTCCTTCACGTCGGGAATCATGACCGACGACGTGTCACGGGCGTTGTCGACGCTGAGCTTGAGGTTGCGCGACATCACGCCCTCGGCGATGTGGTGGAAGACCACTCCGCTCATACCGCCGCCCGAGGCGGGCAGTCCCGACTTCTGGATGCAGACGATACAGCTGTAGCGCGGCTTGTCGGCGGGGAAATAGCCGGCGAAGCTCAGCCAGTAGTCGACCGTTCCGGACTTGTATCCGGCCTTGCCTTTCGACACCTGAGCCGTTCCCGTCTTGCCCGCCACCTTGAACATCTTCGAGCCGGCCTTGCGTCCTAATCCTTGGCTGACAACATGTTCCAGGATGGTCTGCATGGTCTTTACGGCCTGCGGGCGGGCTATCTGTTCCTTGATGACTTCGGGTTCAAACTCCATCAGCGTCTCGCCGTTCTTCACGACGCGCTTCACGAACCGCGGGCGCATCATGCGTCCGTTGTTGGCGATGGCGTTGTAGAACGTCACGGTGTTGATCGGCGCAATCTGCGTCTCATATCCGATGCTCATCCACGGCAGCGCCGTCTTGCTCCAGTTGACATACTGTCCGCGGCTGTTCTTCTGCGGGCGGCGTATGATGGGCGGGGCATAGCCCACGAGCGGGAGCTTCAGGTCCTCGGCTATTCCGATGCGGCGGAGTCCGTCGACATATTTCTCCGGGCGTGTCCCGTAGAACTTGTCGATGACGTAGCTCACGCCGATATTGCTGCTGACTTCGAGCGCGCGTGCCATGTTGATGTCCTGATAGCCTCCGCGCCGCCAGTTGTGGTCCTTCATGTCGCGGCCGTGCATGGGCATGACGCCGCTTCCGGTGTGGATGATGAAGCTCGTGTCGGCCACGGCGTCGTCAAGCGCGACGAGGAAAGAGGCCACCTTGAAGACCGAGCCGGGTTCGCAGCGGTGGCTGATGGCCTTGTTCATTATCTCCCGGTATTCGCCGTCGGCACATCTCACCATGTTGACGATGGCCTTGACGTCTCCCGTCTCGACCTCCATGAGTATGACGACGCCGACCTCTCCGTTGACCAGTTTCAGCTCGTCGATGAGCGCGCGTTCGGCGAGGTCCTGCATGCCGACGTCAATCGTGGTGACGATGTCGGCACCGTCGTCGGGCGGGAGGACGGGTATGCCCATGAACTTGTTGCGTATCTTGCGGCGGTGGATGAGTCCGTTCTTACCGCGCAGTATGGAGTCGTAGGACAGTTCGAGGCCGAACCGTGCCGTGTCCTTCGCGCCGAACAAGTCTCCCACTGTGCGCTGGGCCAGCGAGCCGAACGGACGCCGGCGGGCGTTGAACTCCTCCCAGTGGAATCCGCCCTTGTATTTCGACATGCGGAAGACGGGCAGCTGCTGCACCTCCTTGAACGTATTGTAGTCTATGCGCCGTTTCCAGATGGGCCAGTTGCGGCTCATCTTGGCGTGTCCTTTCTCCAGATGGACCCTAAACTCAGCCGCGCTCTTCTGGGGGAAGATGCGGTGAAGCCCGTCGCAGATGGAGTCGAGCTTGACCCGCCACAGCGAGTCTTTCTTCTCGCCGCCGGCCTTGAAGTCCATGTATATGCGGTATTCGGGGAGAGTGCTGGCCATGAGCTGACCGTCGCAGCTGAGAATGTTTCCGCGGTTGGGCTTCACGCTCACGCTGTCGCTTTTCTGCCTTGCGGCCACTTCGGTCCAATAGGCTTTCTTGGCTGTCATGATGTAGACCGTGCGTCCGAGCACGGCCACTCCCATCAGTGTCAGTATCACCGCTATTACAAAATAGCGGGGCATCACTTTGTCGTTGTCAAACTTGCTCATTTCTTTCTCCGTAATATCCCTTGTCCGTCACTGTTCGGGCACCTCTATTATGTATGGCGGCTGTTCCGCGACGTGGAGCAGACTGTCCCGGTTGTTCTTCAATATTTCCAGGACGTGGCTCTCGCGGCAGCGTTCGGTCAGCGTGCTGGAACTGGACAGCGCCCTGTATTTGGCGTCCTTCAGCTCGGTCTCCAGCTTGTCGATGGTGATCATGTCCTGCTGGCACTGGTATCTGAAGGCCACATATACTATCGTGAACAGCACGATGAGCAGGATGAGCCATATCTGCCGCCTCACGATGTCGTTGCTGAAGATTTCTCCTCCGATGATTTTTGTCAGTGTCAGCGTCGGCGACGGTTTCGGGTCGTCCTCGCTGACGCTGTTCTTCAGCAGCTGAAGGGCCGTCGGCTGTGCTGCCGCCGGTGTTCCGGCTGCCGTCTCCTGCACGCCGGTTCCGGTGGCCACGCCATCTGCCCGTCCGTCTGTCTCCGGTGCGGGCGCGGCTTCCGCCTCTGGTGCGGGCTTTTCGGCCGCCGTGGTCTTTATGTCTGTTTCTTCCGATGTCATTGTTACGGTTTTCTCCTTTCTTTTCTTTCACTGTTGATACATGTCCGTTGCGGCTGTCACGCCATATTCCGTCCGCCACGTGCCGTCATATCTTCACGGCCACGCGCAGTTTTGCGCTCCTACTGCGCGGATTGCGCTCCTGCTCCTCCGGCGAGGGCACGATCACCTTTGTGTTGACGGCCTTCAGCGGCGCCTCGGTGCGTCCGAAGAAGTCCTGCGTCAGCCGTCCCTCGGCGTTTCCGGTCTTGATGAAGTTCTTCACGATGCGGTCCTCCAGCGAGTGATAGGTTATGACGGAGAGCCT
>USFX01000231.1 GCA_900553965.1 uncultured Prevotella sp. | reverse complement strand
CGTTGTTTGCGGACAAAGACGAGACTATGTCCCTACCATGTGCATGAACCTTATTCTTACTGCCTTTTCCGGCCCCTCTCAGAGCCACTCCAGCGCCTTCTCTATCTCCTCCTTCATCTTATCGTTTGCGACCATGCCGATGTTCTTGAACGTCAGGCGGCCCTCGCGGTCGAAGACGAGATAGGTCGGTATGCCCTGCGACTCATACGTGTCGAGGATATGGCCGTACTGCTCGCGCGTCAGATAATAGTGGTCGCCGTCGATGCCGCCGATCATTTCCAGCCATGTCTCAGCCGGCGATGTCGGTCCGGTGATGTAGACGAAGACCACGTCCTCGTTCTTCAGTTCCTCCTTCAGCGGCTTCATCCGCTTGTGGCCGGCCTTGCACGGACCGCACCATGTGGCCCAGATGTCCACCACGACGGCCTTGCCCTTGTATTTGTCGAGTATCGTCGCGAGAATGTCCGCGGGCTTCACGTCGTCCAGCTTGTGGAAGAAGACATTGTCGCGGCGTGCCAGTTCCTCCTCCATCTGCTTGTCCTTGGCGCGCTTCCCGGCTACCAGTGAACTCAGCGCGGGGTCGGTGATGGTCGCTTCGGCGGCTGCGTCGAGAGAGATCCGGCCTTTGAGGAAAGCCTCGACCGTAGCCACCTGACGGTTGTAAGCGTTGTTTATGACGACGGGGTTAGAGTAGGAGTAGACCAACGAGAGACCGTTGCCGAACATGGCGTAGTCAGACTCGAGGATCTCCATCGGCGTGCCGTCGGTCAGCGGGGCGTCAAAATGAGGCACGTTCAGGCTCTTCCGCAGTTTCTCATATTCCTCGGCCGTCTTTATGCCAGCCCGACGGATCTTCGCCTGCTCCCATGAGCGGCTGAAATCATACTGCCAGCCGAGCGCCGTACTCTCCAGATTCATGCGCAGGATGGCGCGTGCGGCGTCCGTCAGCCCTTTGAATGAATTGATCTCCTCCTTCTTCTCTTTCAGCGTCTTGCTGATCAAGGCCGCATATTCCGCAGCCGGCCACCCGTCCGTTCCGGTGGTCATCAGAGAGTCGTACGATGACATTAAGAGCCGCCGAAGTCCGGACTCGTTCCCGTTTATGACCTTGTTGGTGTGCGCCAGAGAACCGGTGAAGCCGAAGAAAGCATCATCTTTCTGCCCGTTGGCCAGGTCCAAGGCCAGCGACACCTCCTCACCCGGCACGGCAAATATGCTGGCATAGTTCACGTTGCGGATGCCGGCGACTATCACGGACGGATGAGTGAGTTCGGCTTCCACCTCGGCCGTCCCGTCATCGTTGAGCTTCACGGCGAAACGGCGCTGCTGCTTCTCTCCCAAGACGCTGTACCACCCGTACAGTTTCGCCTCCATCTCCGGCCTGTAGCCGTAGGCCTTGAAACGCACCTTCACTTTCCCGGGGGCATATCTCGTCGCGGGCAGCGTCTCGTCGGCATCATACTTCTTCTCTTTCAACTCCTTCGGTATGCCAATCTCCGGACTGAAGCTGTCGTCGTGTATGCCGAAGATGCGCCAGTCGCCCTTCGCCTCGCCCTCCGAAAAGTCCATCATCTTCGTGCCCTTCGGCATCGGAGCGAAGCGCAAGGTGAAGTCCGTCTCGCCATTGTCGGGCATGAAAAACTCCTTTCCGGGCACGATACCGTCGGCCGACGTCAGCCGGTATGTCTTGCCGTCCGCGTCTGTCAGCCGGCTCGCAGCGGCTATCCTTATCCATTCTTTGGGCGTGTGTTCTGCATGCATATATAACAATGTGGCCGTGTCGGCAAACTCCACGCGCGTCACCTCGATTGTTCCTGTGTTGGCATACATCATCACAGGCTTCTCCCACACGGCTGTCTTCTTGCGAGCCGCCTCGGTCTGCAAGGCCGCGAAAGGCAACAGGAGCAGGAGTACGGCTAATAATTTGTTTGTTTTCATATTGATAATCTGATGTGATTTAAACATCACAAAGATAACACTTTTCCATCGCCCGACTATCAAAAGGCCGCGGAATATCAACCGTTTTCATGTTTTTTAAGTGTTCCGGCGGGCGGAATAACTGTTCAGCCGCCTTATAATAAGGAAGAACTGATAATTTGTAATTTAAAATACCATTTTTACGCCCGCGAGAATGCGGACTTTCTGAAATTTTTCCGCCCCGCCTCCAAATTCCGCAAGCATGAGCGTATCAAATTTTAGGGGTCGCCGTGACGATATATTTACACATTTCCTAACTTCCTCATTCATAGCCATATACAAACAGACGCAGCTCCGTTGTTTCATGACGGGGCGGCGGCCGTCCTGCAATAAGGCCTCCGTTGCGTTGCAACAAGGCCCTTACGGCGTTGCAACGAGCGCCCCGCTGCACTGCCGTAAGGCTGTTGTTGCGACCCCAGGAGGGCCTTACGGCAGCGAAGCGGTAGCTTTTCAGGACAAAATCAAGGGTCTGAAAATAACGGGAATTTGTGTTCTGGAAAAGCCGTAAGGGCCTCCCGGCATTGCGGCGGGGCGAAAAACCGTTTTTTTCCGCACGCCGGCCGGAAACCGTAAGGGCCTTATTGCTACGAAAAAGCCTCGGAAACGCGCTAAAACGGAATTTCTTGCGGACGGAGATTTGTAAGGAAAGGAGAGAGATGGATGTCCACCCCGGCCCTCCCTAAGGAGAAGGTGCCTACGGGATGAAGGAACGTCCGAGCGGATGAAGGGAATTGTAGAGACGTCACACCGTGGCGTCTCACGTCCTGCACCGTGACATGATCATTCAAGCTACAGCTTGTTATTATCTTCCGAACAGCCATGATTTTGCAAATCCGCATCCTTTATCATTGTGCTTTCAATATAATATTGATATGCAGGAAGTGGCTTTCATGATGCTCTGCTATGCAAAAATATTCATTTTTACTTGTCCGTTTGCATAAATATGTATACCTTTGCAGTCGTATCTGAATAAATATTCACAGCAATGAAAGAAAAGAAGAACAGGCTGGAAACGCTGCGGATGATCATCTCAAGCTGCGAGCTGGGCAGTCAGGATGAGCTGCTGGAGGCGCTGCAGAACGAGGGATTCAAGCTGACGCAGGCCACGCTGAGCCGCGACCTCAAGCAGTTGAAGGTGGCCAAGGCCGCGACGATGAACGGCAACTATGTCTACGTGCTGCCCAACGTGACCATGTATAAGCGCGTGAGCACGCCCACGCAGGTGAAGGAGATGATGCAGGTCCCGGGCTTCCAGTCCATAAACTTCTCAGGAAACATGGGCGTGATAAAGACGCGGCCGGGATACGCCAGCAGCATCGCATATAATATCGACAACAGCGACATACCGCAGATTATCGGAACCATAGCCGGCGACGACACCATCTTCATCGTCATCCGCCAGGGTGTGACGCAGGATGAGGTGGTCAAGGCGCTGAGCGAGGTTGTGCCGAACATGAGCCTCGTC
>USFX01000230.1 GCA_900553965.1 uncultured Prevotella sp. | reverse complement strand
TCGTGTGGTTAGCTAACAGTTCAACAATCAAATCTTCTACATCCCGGTCGCTGCCCGTGAGCGTTTTGCTTTCTTTGGCCTGGAATGAAATATTCTGAATGGTTTTCACCTTGGTGGGCGAGCCGCTCAGACCGCATTGTGCGAGGTCGCCGTTGACGTCGGCCACACTCCATTCCGTGATGTTCAGATAAGGGTATTTCTCGTAAAGGGCTGCATACGGCAGTTCGGCGCCTTCTTTTTCAATGGCGGCTTTCTCCTGCGCACCGAGGGCGCGTTTGTATTTCTGCACCAGTTTGGCATTGCGCGGACGGCAGGGAGCAGCGCTTCCGTTAACGGTGATAACGATGGGCAGCGGACCTTCCACAGTCTCCACACCGCCGTCGATATGGCGTTTTACGGTAATCTTTCCGGCTGCTTTGTCCACATTCAGAATCTCTTCCGCATAAGTAACCTGCGTCAATCCCAACTTTTCAGCCACTTGCGGGCCTACCTGTGCCGTATCGCCGTCGATGGCCTGGCGTCCTCCGATGACGACGTCAACGCCGCCGATTTTCTGGATTGCGGTGGCCAAAGCGTAGGAAGTGGCCAGAGTGTCGGCTCCGGCAAAAAGTCGGTCGGTCAGTAGCCATCCCGTGTCTGCGCCGCGATAGAGGCCCTGGCGTATGATTTCGGCCGCGCGGGGCGGGCCCATCGTCAGTATGCCCACGGTTGAACCGGGGTTCTGTTCCTTCAGTCTCAGAGCCTGTTCCAAGGCGTTGAGATCCTCGGGATTGAAAATTGCGGGCAGCGCGGCGCGGTTGACCGTGCCTTCGGCCGTCATGGCGTCTTTGCCCACATTTCTTGTGTCAGGTACTTGCTTGGCAAGTACAACGATTTTCAAACTCATAAAATTATTTTAGTTATTGTATAAATCCGTAACGAATATGCCGGCCGCCGGGACGGGCGGTCGCACACGATACCAACACCTTATAATATATATTATATGGCATAAACTATGCAAAAGTAGTCTTTTTTTGTTGTAATGCAAAGGAAATAAAGCAAAAAATGCACATTGCGGGCGGCAAATGTGCATTTTCTGACCACTATCACATCGTCCACGTCTCACCAGCCTTGAGGCTGATCTTGCGGTTGCGACCGTTGAACTTCAGCGTCGTCTTGCCGCCCGTGCGTGCCGTAACGCTGAGAGCCGTGACGCGACCGTCCCGCCATGTCATGCTGACCACGAAACCGCCGCGGGCGCAGATGCCGCTCACGCTACCGTCTTTCCATTCTTTCGGCAGGGCGGGGAGCAGCGTGATGGTCGTCGCTGACGACTGCATGAGCATCTCGATGACACCGGCACAGCCGCCGAAGTTGCCGTCTATCTGGAACGGCGAATGAGCGTCGAGCAGGTTGGGGTAGGTTCCGCCGCCGCGACGCGCGTCCTTACCTTTGTATCCGTCGGGGCTGACGTAGCTCAGCAGCCGTCGGTAGATGTGATAAGCACCGTCGCTGTCGCCCAGCCGAGCGTAGAGATTGACACGCCATCCCGTGCTCCATCCCGTGGTGTTGTCCCCCTTGATTTCCAGTGTCCGTGCGCAGGCGCGTGCCAGTTCGGGCGTCTTGTCGACGGAGAGATGATGGCCCGGATAGAGTCCGAACAGGTGGGACTGGTGGCGGTGCTGCGGGTCCTTGTCCTTCCAGTCGTGATACCACTCCTGCAGATTGCCGTCGCTGCCGACGCGATAGGGTGCGAGGCGGGCCAGCGTGCGGTCAATCTCCTTGACGAAATCCTTGTCGCGGCCCAGCGTACGGGCGGCCTCGCGGGCGTCGATGAGACATTCGCGCGTCATGGCCAGGTCGGCCGTGCCGCCGTAGAGCGTAGCGCCGCTATAGCCGTTGGGCGTCAGATAGAGATTTTCGGGTGAGGTCGACGGCGATGTCATAAGCCGGCCGTCTTTCTCGATGAGCCATCCGAGGCAGAACTCAGCCGCCCCCTTGAGCAGTTCGTAGTTGTCTTCGAGCCAGCGGCGGTCCTGCGTGAAGAGATAGTGCTCCCAGACGTGGGTGCTCACCCATGCGCCGCCCATGTTCCAACAGGCCCACGACGGACTTCCCGTTCCGTAGCCGACGGGACAGGTCATGGCCCAGATGTCCGTGTTGTGGCCCAGACACCAGCCTTGGTCGACACCGTAGTATTCGCGTGCCGTCTCCCGTCCCGTGCGTGTCAGCTGACGTATGAACGAGAGCATCGGACGGTGCATCTCGCTCAGATTGGCCGTCTCGGCCGCCCAGTAGTTCTCTTCGAGATTGATGTTCGTCGTATAGTTGCAGCTCCATGGCGGTGTCATGCTCTCGTTCCAGAGTCCCTGCAGATTGGCCGGCACTCCCTCGGTGCGTGATGATGAGATCAGGAGATAGCGTCCGTATTGGAAATAAAGAGCCTCGAGGTCCGGATTGTGTTGCAGACTGTCGGTGTAGAGGCGCAGCTGACGGTCGGTCGGCATGGCCGCAATGGCCGGATCGGTCCGTCCGAGGTCGATGCTGACGCGTCCGAAGAAGCGCTGATAGTCATACAGATGGGTGTGCAACAGCTCGTCATACGTCTTACGTGCGGCGCGCGCCATGCGCCGTTTGACGTCACGGCGGTAGTCGCGTCCGTCGGTGGAGGGATTGCGGTCGCTGCCGTTGAAACTTGTCACGCAGGCCACGATGACCGTCACCTCATGACAGCCGTCGATGGTGACGTCGCCCGTCGGGTGACTTCTGACCGTACCGTCACCCGGTGCGGCGATGGCGCGTATGAGCGTGCGGAAGCGTGTGCCGCGTGTCGGGTCGTAGAGATGGCGCTCCTCGTCACTCACACCTTTATAATATCCGGGATACGACCGGTAGGCGGCATAACCGTCGGCCGTGATCTCTCCGTCGGCCGACGTCACCGCGCAGGGCAGCTGGGACGCAAAACGCAGTGTGGCCCTGATGCCACGGTCGTCTGCGGACGTGAGACGGATGACGATGACTGAGTCGGGTGCAGAGGCGAAATAGTGGCTTTCGTGAAGCCGTCCGCGGTCGAGATATTGTGTCGTGGCGACGGCCTCGTTGAGGTCGAGGCGGCGCTGATAGGCGGTGATGTTGCGGGACGAGTGGTCCGTATATTCGATGGTCAGCCGTCCCATGGGCTGATAGCTTTCGCTGTAGTGTCCCTGCAGCTTCTGATTGGCGCGGTTGGCGGCGCGATAGTCCTCCTTGTCCAGCAGTGCGCGTATCTCCGGCAGAGACTTGTGGGCGCCGGGCGTTGTCACGGCCGTGTCCGGCTCGCCCGTCCAGAGGGTCAGGTCGTTGAGCGAGATGATGTCGGTGCGCGTTCCGCCGTAGATGGTGGCACCCATCGTTCCGTTGCCGATGACGAGCGCTTCCTCAAAGTGTTCGGCCGGCCGGTCGTAGTGAAGGGTCAGGCGGTTGAGTTTCCCGTCGTCGGCGGGCTGTGCGGCTGCTGCCGTGAGCCATAGTGTG
>USFX01000229.1 GCA_900553965.1 uncultured Prevotella sp. | reverse complement strand
CCAGATCCGTCTGGGCAGGGCCGACGTCATCGTCAGCGGCGGTGCCGAGGCTGCCATCTGCGCCACGGGTGTGGGCGGTTTCAACGCCATGCACGCCCTTTCGACACGCAATGATGACCCCAGCCACGCCTCACGTCCGTTCAGCAAGAGCCGTGACGGCTTCATCATGGGTGAGGGTGCGGGCTGTCTCATCCTCGAAGAGCTGGAGCACGCCAAGGCACGCGGAGCGAAGATCTACGCCGAGATGGTCGGTGAGGGCACGAGTGCCGACGCCCACCACATCACGGCTTCCCACCCTGAGGGACTCGGCGCACGCCTCGTCATGGAGAACGCGCTGAAGGACGCCGGCCTGAAGCCTGAGGACATCGACTACATCAACGTTCACGGAACGTCGACGCATGTCGGCGACATCTCCGAGGCAAAGGCCATCAAGGCCGTCTTCGGCGACGCCGCATACAAGCTGAACATCAGCTCCACGAAGTCAATGACAGGTCACCTGCTGGGTGCTGCCGGCGCCGTTGAGGCCATGGCCACCGTGCTCGCCGTCAAGAACGACATCGTTCCCCCGACAATCAACCACGAGGAGGACGACCGTGACGAGGAGATTGACTACGACCTGAACTTCACGTTCAACGTGGCACAGAAGCGTGAGGTGCGCGCAGCCATGAGCAACACGTTCGGTTTCGGCGGCCACAACGCATGCGTCATCTTCAAGAAGTATGCTGAATAAACTTATGCTGAATAACAACATCATAGACAGAATAAAGCTCCCTTTCCGCAAGGATAAGGAGCTTTTTTCGTCTCTCTACGCCATCATGGGCTTCTATCCGCGCCGCATCGACTACTACAAGCTGGCGCTGATGCACAAGAGCGTGTCCCGGCGCAACGCCAAGGGCCGCCCGCTGAACAACGAACGCCTTGAATTCCTGGGCGACGCCGTGCTCGACGCCGTGGTCGGCGACATCGTCTACCGCCACTTCGAGGGCAAGCGCGAGGGCTTCCTGACCAACACGCGCAGCAAGCTCGTACAGCGTGACACGCTCAACCGTCTGGCCAACGAGATGGGCCTCTGCCGTCTCATCATGTCCGCGGGCCACTCCCATTCCCACAACAGCTACATGGGGGGCAACGCCTTCGAGGCTCTCGTGGGCGCAATCTATCTCGACCGCGGCTATGACGCCTGCATGCGGTTCATGCAGAAGCGCATTCTCGCCCAGCTCATCAACATTGACAAGGTGGCCTATAAGGAGGTCAACTTCAAGAGCAAGCTGCTGGAGTGGACCCAGAAGAACCGTGTCCGCATGGATTTCAAGCTCATAGAACAGAAGAAGGACGAGAACAGCAGCCCCGTCTTTGTCTATCAGGTCGTCATCGAGGGCATGGAGGCAGGAACGGGCCGCGGCTACTCGAAGAAGGAGAGCCAGCAGCTCGCGTCGAAGGAGGCGCTCCAGAAGCTGCGCCGCGAACCTCAGTTCATCGACGCCGTCTTCGCCGCCAAGGCCGACCGGACGAAGATGGAGGAAGAGCCGGTCATGAACGTGCCTGACACGGAGCAGAAGACCGACTTCATCATCGAGACCGTTTCTGACGTCCGGCAGGCGGAGGAAAACTCACAGGAATCATCATCCGCAGATAGTCCGGATACTGAAAGCACCCGCAGTGAGCGTCCGAAGCGCGAGCGCCGCAGCCAGCGTCGCCAGGAGGAGCGTCAGGATGAACAGAACGATGAGGGGAACAAGGAAGCCCGACCGGAAGAAGGCGGATGAGAAGGACGAGTTCGACCTCTCGGACATCATGGCCTGTCCGCCCGAACCGTCAAAAGAAGATATTATCGCGGCTGCGGAGGCTGCGGCTTATAATTAATCAAATAACCTAAAACCTAAAACCCGAAACCCACCCCAACCCTCCCGAAGGGAGGGAACTTGATTACTCTTTGAGTTACAGAACGGACTCAATGACATATCAAACTCTCTCCCTTCGGGAGGGTTGGGGTGGGTTTCTGTTTTCGGCTTTCTGTTTTCGGGTCTTTAATATAAATTTAACGGCATAATACTTTGACCGTAAGCTATTTTTCGCTACTTTTGCATTTGAAAGTATAAACAAAATCATTAATTTAAAAACGTATCATTATGAACAAAACTTTACGCTATTCATTGCTTAGTATGCTGATGGTGTTCTGCGGACTGGCATCGGCTCAGACCGTGGTATTTGATTTCGATACCAACTATCAGTCATATTTCCCCAATGTGAAGGGTGTTTCGAGCGGAACAGGTGCTACTTATGTCGCTGACGGCGAATTCAACGAAGACGGTGTCGTTACCGTCGACGGTGTCACAGTGACCGTACAGGCTTCGGCCAGCGACGCCACAACGCGCAACCGTATCTGGACTTCATCTCCCCGTCTGCGCATGTACAACGGAAATCTGACCATCGCCGCTCCTGCCGGCAGCAAGGTTACGGCCCTTGAGTTCACTTTGGCCAAGAGTGCTTCTGCTTCCAAATGGGATGACAACAACACTGTTAACGTCGGCAAGTGGACCAAGAACGGAACGACAGTCACCTGGGGCGGCGCTGAGGCAGAGTCTGTCGTGTTCACCATTGTCAAGAACACTCAGATTTCGAAGCTGACCGTAACGCTCAACGGAGATGTCACCGAGCCGGTTGATCCGGATCCCACACCCGGCAAGGGTATCTTCAGCGAGGCATTTGACAAGGACCTCGGCCAGTTCACGATTGAGAACAAGGAGCTTGGCTCGCTGTCTTACGTATGGGCATACGACAGCTACAAGTATGCCAAGGCTTCTGCATACAAAGGCGCAGCAAATGCCGCTGACGCTTCTCTGGTGTCTCCCGAGATTGACCTGACCGGATGCAAGAACGTTGTGCTCAGCTTTGATCACGCTGTGAACAAAGGCGCTGCCAGCGGTCTGTCCGTTGAAGTGAGAGCTGATGGTACATCCACAACTCTGGAAGGTATCAGCTGGCCCGCCGGTACGTCATGGAACTTCCAGTCTTCCGGCAACATCTCTCTGGAGAAGTTCGTAGGCAAGAAGATTCAGATTGTCTTCCACTATACCAGCACTACCAGCGTATGCCCGACATGGGAGGTGCGCAACGTGCTCGTAGACGGTGAGAAAGACGGTGCCGGCATCAGCGCCGTTGCAGCCGACAAGACTGCTGACAAAGTCATCTTCAACCTCGCCGGTCAGCGTCTGGAGAAGCCGGTCAAGGGCATCAACATCATCAACGGCAAGAAGGTTGTTGTGAAGTAACCCGCTAAAAAACACCAAAGAACTAAAGAACCAACAACCCACCCCAACCCTCCCGAAGGGAGGAAGCTTGATTACTCTTTGAGTTACAGAATGGACTCAATGGCATATCAGGCTCCCTCCCTTCGGAAGGGTTGGGGTGGGTTGTTTATATAATATCACGGAATTTAACACTTGAAAATTCCAATTCTGGAGAGCGGCAAAGCTGAAATCATGATATTCCGC
>USFX01000228.1 GCA_900553965.1 uncultured Prevotella sp. | reverse complement strand
GCAGGATGCACTTTGCGGCCACGATGCGGTCGCGGCTCTCACGCACGGCGGTGTCGGCAAGGCCCGTCAGATGGAACTGGACACCACGGGAGATACTCACTTCCACCGTGACGACGGTGGCTTCGAGGCCTGTCACGGCTGCGCTGAATGTCTTTACAAGCATGATTGACGATGTTTTTGGGTGATTGGTATATTAATTAAGGTGTAGAATAATGGGGGATGATGGGAATTGATGGGAGCTTCAGGGAATGATTGGAGATAATCGGATATCCGGGAAGAAGGGGACAGCCGGCGTCATTTCAGCATGTCCTTAATCTTCTCCTCCATCTGCTGGCTGTCCAGATTGCGGGCCACGACGCGTCCTTTCTTGTCGGCGACGATGTTTCCCGGAACGGTGGCGAGGCCTAAAGTGGAGAGTAGGGGAGTTGCCCACATCGTTCCGTCGCATACGTTCGGCCAGCCGATGGAGTCGCGCCGGATGCGTTCCGTACAGTCGTCCGGGCGTCCGTCGAGGCAGATGCTCACCATGGCGATGTCCTCACCATATTTTTTCTTCATCACTCTCAGGCGCCGCTGCATGGTCTGACTCTCATAGCTCCACGTCGCCCATGTGCTGATGATGTTGACCTTGCCGCCGAGCTGGGCCTTGCTGACGCGTCTTCCCTCCGTGTCGGTAGCCTTGAAGTCGGGCAACTGTGCTCCGACGGCGGCCGCGCGGAGGCTCTCCAACTGCGTCTTCATCCTCTGGACCTGAATGTTTTCGGGTGTCTTTGCGGCAATCACGCCCAGCAGTTCGTATGCCTTGGCATAGTCGGGTGACTGGGATGTCACGAGATGGCGGTTGATGAGATAGAGCGAGACGGGTGATTCGGGATGCTCATGGACAAACTCTTCTACGGCTCCGCGCACCTCCGGAGGCGACATCTTGTTGGCGTTCATGCGGAATTCGGTCATCAGCTTGTTGTCCTTCGTGCCCTTTATCTCCATTTCTTTCAGGTGGGAGGCGTCGCCGGAGATTTCGGCCGTGGCTCCCGGCTGGCCGAAGACGGCCTGTTCGGAGAAGTTGGGGAAGATGATGACAAATGTCGCCGGCTCCTCCAGTGCCACCTCGTAGGTGAACCGTCCGTCCGCCACCTTGATGGTGTCGGTGCCGGCCTTGCCTCCGTAGGGGCTGTAGATGTAGAACTCTCCCTGATTGAAGCTGCGGAAACGGCCTTCTATTCGGAAGTGGCCGCTCTTCCCGCCGCATGACGAAAGCGCGAGCGTGGCGGCGAAGGCCAAAAGAACAAGCCCCATCACCCCTGCGGAGAGGGATGATGGGTGCTTGTGATTGATTGAATGACGGAACTTGTCCTTCATTGTCATGAGTTCGTTTTACTTGTTTATCTTGGCCAGCTCAAGGTCATTGGCAGCGTATGCGGCCAGCGACGGATCCTTGCTGATGGCGTTACGCAGTGCTGTCTGAGCTGCACCGCTGTTGCCCTGACGTGCGTTGAGCACGGCCTTGAGATATTCTGTCATGGCGTCAGCGTTCTTGACGTTGTTGAGAGTGTTGGCGGCGGCAGAATAGTTCTTGTTGATGATCTGTGCGAGAGCGGCGCTGTTGGAGTTTGTCTTGCCGAAAGCCTGTTCAGCCTGAGCGTACTTGCCCTGTGCCAGATAGAGGTTGCCCTGTACCTCGGCCAGTCCCTCAGCCTCAGAAGCCTTTGCTATGTAGGTCTCGGCGGTCTTGGTGTCGCCGGCCTGAAGGGCGAGCAGACCGAGGTTGGCGTTAGTCTCGCCGCTCTTCGGGTTGATGGCGGCAGCACGCTGAGCGTACTTCTTGGCCTCTGCGTAGTTGCCCTTTGCATATTCCATGGCTGCGATGTTGTTGTATGCGCGGCAGTCGTTGGGATAGATTTCGGTTGTCTTCTTGTAGCGTGCCTCCTGCTCGGCAGCGTTTTCGGTCAGCGTTGCGGCATAGAGCATCTCCTCTACGCTGAGCTTCTTGGGATCGGAAGCGAGCTGTGCTTCAATCTGCTCGTCGTCGCGGCCGATAACCTCGTAGTTGATGGTCAGGCGTGCACGGCGCAGCTGCGGCAGGATGCCGTCGGCGAGCTCCTTGAATCCGGCGCTCATATTCTTGATCTGCTGCTCGCGCTCCTCGGGGTCCTTGTACATAGAGAGGACGCGGAGAATGACGTCTTTGTCCTGAATGTTCGATGCGGCAACAAGTTGCTGGAAGCCTTCCCAGTCCTGAGCGGTGTACTTGGCGTCCACGTTTGTCTCGATCTTAGCTTTCTTGAGCTGCTGCTCCACATACTTCTCGGAGTTCTGCTGACGCTGGTTGGCGAGCTTGTCGTTGAGCTTGAAACCGCCGTCCGGTGATGCGTAAGCCGAAACCTCGACGTTGTTGAGGTTGAGTCCTTCGCGGTCGGCATTGATTTTCTGGAGCAGGTTGACGAATTCCGTAACGGAGTTGTTCTGCAGCTCGCTCTTGCGGAGGTTTGCCTGCTGGATGAGGAACTTGATGTTGGCTTCCTGCTTCTGCTCGGTGACGCGCTGGAAGGCGTCGGGTGCGATGCAGCCCTGTGCTCCTGTGATTGTGCGTCCGTAGAGCTCGGATGTGGCGATGACGCCGGTGGCCACCTTTACGGCGGGCACGTCAACGCTCTTGTTGCCGATCTTTGCGTCGAAGGTGAGGTACATGTCGCTCTTCTGCATCTCGGGAACGTAGTTGAACGAGGTCTTCATCGTGTAGTTGCCGCCTACGAGATAGGATATGGTCTGGTCGTTGCCTTCCACTTTCTCGCCCTGGAATGTAGCGCTTG
Organism: uncultured Prevotella sp.; assembly: GCA_900553965.1. GTDB lineage: Bacteria > Bacteroidota > Bacteroidia > Bacteroidales > Bacteroidaceae > Prevotella. The sequence continues at coordinate 690 of USFX01000228.1, read as the reverse complement.
TTCCGCGTGCCACCTTTCCTCCGGCGTAGCGGAGCTCGGGAGTAACGGTCACGACGGCCTTTTTCTTCATGTACTTCTCGGGGAACATACCGTTGATGGTGGCGGGCACTTTGCCGGCCTCGGTTTCGAGCGGGTTAGGAACGACGTTGAAGTTGTCGGCCGAGAGTGAGCCGAGCTTCGATGAGCATGATGTCAGCACGAGTGCGGAAGCGGCTGACAGTAGTAAGAATTTGTTTGTTTGCATATAACTGTTAGTATAGGTTTTACTTTGTGGAGTCCTGCCGGACACGCCCGGCCGGTAATCCTGTCGGTTTGTAAATATTTGCAAAGTTATGGTATTAATATTGTAAGGCGAACAAAACGTCGATAAATTTATGTTTTATTAATCATTAACGGTGTGTATAAAAGGATTGTTCAAACATAATGGCACTTTTTTTAAAACGCAAAGACGCAGGGACGCAAAGATTATTTTTTTCGGAACACGGGAAGACGCGGAGTTGCATTATTATCTGTATTTTAAAAAAGGCTTTGCGTCTTTGCGCTCTTTGCGTTTTTATTCGCGGTGAAGGGCCGGAAAACACGCAGCCCCGCCGTCGTGTCCTGTTGACATTGTGGCGGGGCTGTGGATGCTGGTGTGCCGCGAGCGGGACTCGAACCCGCACGGCCATCACTGGCCAAGGGATTTTAAGT
>USFX01000227.1 GCA_900553965.1 uncultured Prevotella sp. | reverse complement strand
GAGCTTGACAGCAAAGGGCTCCTGTTCAACATCGCCACATGGCCGGAATCGGGCATCGACAACGTGTGGCCGCCGCGCATGGACTATCCCAGCGGCGTTTGCTGCTACGACCCGTACGCCACGGAGAGCCGCGACATCTACTGGCAGAACCTCCAACGCCTCCACAAGATGGGCATCGACGGATGGTGGATGGACTCTACCGAGCCCGATAACGTCGACATGACGGCAGCCGACTTCGACACGAAGGTGGGCGACGCGCGCACCGCCACGTTCCGCCGCCTGCGCAATGCCTACCCGCTGGCAACTGTCGGCGGCGTGCACGACCATCAGTTGGCTACGGACTCAAGCAAGCGCGTCTTCATCATGACCCGCTCTGGCTTCGCCGGACAGCAGCGCTATGCCGCCAACGTGTGGAGCGGCGACGTCGGTTCGTCGTGGGAGAGTCTGCGCGCACAGATTCCCGCCGGACTGAACTTCACCCTCACCGGCAACCCCAACTACAACAGCGACGGCGGCGGCTTCTTCGCCGGAGCATACAACAAGACATGGAACGACGGCAGCGCCGCCCGCAACCCGCTCTACCGCGAGCTCTACGTGCGCTGGATGCAGTATGCGATGTTCTGCCCCGTGATGCGCAGCCACGGTACTGAGGTACCCCGCGAGTTCTACTATTACGGCACTGCCGGCGAGCCTGTCTACGACGCACTGGTCGGTGCAGTCAAGCTGCGTTACCGTCTCCTGCCTTATATCTACAGCACGGCATGGCAGGGGACAAAGAACGACGACAGCCACATGCGCCCCCTCTCGGCCGAGTTCCCCGGCGACCGCCGCACGTGGGACATGGCTCATGAGTTCATGTTCGGCCGCAACATACTGGCCGCTCCCGTGGTGCACGCGCAGTACACGCCCGAGAAAATCGTGAAGACCGACGAGATGAGCGGCTGGGACAAGAAGGACAATGCCGACAGCGGAGCCGACATCAGTGTCGATTTCTCCGAGCAGAAGAAGGCCAAGGTCTATCTGCCGTCCGCAGGCAGCACGCCGGCGGTATGGTACGACTTCAACACCGGCAAGCGTTACGCCGGCGGTCAGGACATAACCCTGACTACCACCATCGGCACCATCCCGATGTTCGTCCGTGCCGGTGGCATCGTCCCCGTGGGCCGCGAGATGCAGTCGACCGCCGGGCGCGACTGGTCAGAACTTGAGCTCCGCGTCTATCCTGGTGCCGACGGCTCGTTCACGCTCTACGAAGACGAGGGCGACGGCTACGGCTATGAGCGCGGCGAGCGCATGGAGATACAGCTCACATGGAGCGACGCCCGCCGCACCCTCACCATCGGCCAGCGCCGCGGAACATATCCCGGCATGCCTCAGAAGCGCAGTTTCACCGTGAAGCTGCCCGACGGCACGTCTCGCACCGTGACTTACACAGGGAAGAAAGTAAGCGTGAAGATGTAGAGGCATAAGTAACACAAAGATTTAAATATAGATTCAAGACAGAAGCGTTGCGCTTCTGTCTTGAATCTATAACTCTTTACTTGGGATTGTTCCTAGTCAACAACAGCGCAAAGCGATGTCATGACATCTGTACCCGACATTTGCAGAGGAATATTAAATCAGCATAATGTACCAGATATACAATATTCCGACAGTTTCTCCGTTATCATAATTGATGATGAAGACTATAAACATATACCGATATATACTCGTTGCCGTCATTGCCTGTATGACATGCGGACGGGCGGCGGGACAGACTTTCACGCTGACGGGAAAGGTCGTTGACGAAGAGAACAACCCCATTGAGCTGGCTTCCGTCTCATGTCTGGAGCAGGGCAAGATGGTCGTCACGGACCTAAAGGGGCAGTTCTGCGTACAGCTGAAATCAACTGATAGCGTGACGGTCAGGTTCTCCATGGTCGGATATAACGCACGCAAGAGAACATTCAAGAATCCGCGTGGAAAGATTTCAATTGATATAAAACTTCCGTCCATGCAGGCACTCGGCGAAGTGGTCGTCACGGAGAAGCGGCGCCAGACCACCGGGACGGAACGGCTGGACATCAAAGACATCAAGGGTGTTCCGTCGACATCGGGCAACGCCGTGGAAGAGCTTATACAGCAACAAGCAGGAGTGTCGACACACAACGAAATGTCGTCGCAGTATAACGTGCGCGGCGGAAGCTTTGACGAGAATTCCGTATATATAAATAATGTGGAGGTCTACCGTCCGCTGCTCATCAGAAGCGGACAGCAGGAAGGCCTGAGCGTCATCAACCCGGACATGGTCGAAGCCGTCGGGTTCTCCACTGGAGGATTTGAGGCAAAATACGGTGACAAGATGTCGTCGGCACTTGACATCACCTATAAGCGCCCGAAAAGATTTGAGGCCAACGTGGCCGCCTCGCTGCTTGGAGCGAGCGGATATGTGGGAATTGGCGGCAAGAAGTTCTCCATGAGCCACGGCATACGCTACAAGACAAACCGCTATCTTCTCGGCTCGCTTGAAACGAAAGGAGAATACAAACCGAATTTCCTTGACTATCAGACATATATCAGCTATTCGCCAAACCAAAGGTGGACGATTGATTTCATCGGCAATATATCGGAAAATCACTATAACTTCACGCCGACGGACCGCGAGACTTCTTTCGGAACGATGGAGAACGTCAAGTCGTTCAGGGTCTATTTTGACGGTCAGGAGAAAGACATCTTCCGTACCTTGTTCGGCTCGCTCAGCATCTCACGCCACTTCGGGCACGACGCTGTCGCTGCTCGGCTCAGCCTTCCACACAAAGGAACAGGAGACGTATGACATTCAGGGACAATACTGGCTGGACGACACCCAGACGGACGTCAATTTGGGCGTCGGTACGTACATGGAGCACGCACGCAACTATCTGACGGCCGACGTCAAGAGCCTCAAACTGATGTTCAAGCACCGGATGAAGCGCCACGACATTGAGGCCGGAGTGGTCTACAAGATGGAGGACATAAAGGAAAAGTCACGCGAATATGAGATGCGCGACTCAAGCGGCTACTCCATCCCCCACTCTGCCGAACGGCTCGACCTGATATATTCGCTCAATTCACGGAACACGATGAGCAGCCACCGCACGGAGGGCTACATACAGGACACCTACCGTTTCAGCAGCGGCAGCGAGGAGCAGACGCTCTACACGCTGAACTTCGGCGTGCGCTTCAGCAACTGGTCGTTCAACAAGGAGACGGTCATCTCACCGCGCGCCTCGCTGGCCATCATACCGGCTTTCAACCAGAACATAACGTTCCGCGTGGCGACGGGTCTCTACTATCAGACGCCGTTCTTCAAGGAACTCCGCGACACGACCAAGGTCAACGGTACGACGATAGTCACACTGAACGAGAAAATCAAGAGCCAGCGCTCCATCCATTTCGTGACGGCATTTGACTACCGCTTCAAGATGAAGGACAGACCTTATAAGTTCACGGCCGAGGCCTACTATAAAATCCTCGGCAATCTGGTGCCGTATAATGTCAACAACGTCAAGGTCACATACTACGGCAGCAACATGGGTAGCGGCCATGCCGCC
>USFX01000226.1 GCA_900553965.1 uncultured Prevotella sp. | reverse complement strand
TATGCGCCGGAGGACACGCTGCCCCTGATCACCGGCGACCGCAGCCGGCTGGAGCAGGTGATGATGAACATTCTGGGCAACGCCGTCAAATATACCGATTCGGGGAGCGTCACCGTCACGGCCGATGTCGCTTCCGGCCGTCTCGTGCTGACCGTAGCTGACACGGGCCGCGGCATGACGGAGGAGGAGAGCCGCCGGATTTATGATGCTTTCACCAGACTGCCCGGTGCGCAGGGTGTCGACGGGGTGGGGCTGGGACTCTCCATCACCCGCGAGCTGGTCACGCTTCTTGACGGCACGATAGGCCTCGACACGGCCCCCGGCCGCGGCAGCACCTTTACCGTCAGCATTCCGGTGAGTGTTCCGGCCGCGGCGGCTTCCGCCTCTGCGCCTTCCTCGCTGTCTTCGTCAGCGTCATCGGTCCCGTATTCTTCTTTATCTCCGTCGTCTTCACAATCTTCTTCTTCTCCGTCGGCAGCCGCCGGTCCTGCTCTTTCCGGCCACCGGAGCATATTGGCAGTCGACGACGACGCCCTCCAGCTCCAGCTGCTTCGCGAAATGGTATCCTCGCTGTCGGCCTCACGCTGGGAGGTGGTGACGTGTTCCGACGTCGACGGGATGTGGTCAGCAGTGGCCACGGGCCGTTTCTCGATGCTGTTCACTGACATAGAGATGCCCGCCATGAACGGTTTTGAGATTGCCGCACGTCTCGGTGATGCTGTTCCGGCGGGCTGCCGGCTGCCTGTGGTGGCCATGACGGCCCACGACGCCATCAGTGATGACGACTTCCTGCGAGCAGGTTTCGCCGCCTGTCTGCACAAGCCGTTCACAGCCGCAGAGTTGACGGAGGTCATCCGCCGTGTCATGGAAACGGATGAATACGATAGAATAATGTCGCCTGAGACTTCTGATATGGTTTCTGCGTTGTCGCCATCGTCGTCAAATTCGCCTTCTTCTTGTGTTCCGTCTCCCTCCGGTCCCGCCTCTTCTTTACGTTTCTCGGCTCTGGCAGCCTTTGCCGATGGCGATGAGGATGCCGTAATGGAAATCATGACGAGCTTCCGGACGCAGACCATGGCCGACGTGGCGGCCTTGAAGCGTGCCGCCGGGACAAAGGACATTCAGGCTGCAGGCGCTCTTGCTCACCGTCTGATACCGGTCTTTACGATGATTGAATCGCCTGCTGTCTCTGCAATGCGCCGTCTTGCCGATGCCCGCCGTGCGGAAGAAGTGCCAAAGGAGTGGAGCGAGTGGTGCCGGGAAGTGATGGAGGAGATGGAGCAGGCTGTCGCCGCCGTGCCGTAATGGATAATTGTGTGGTGTTACACGGCTCATGTAACACCGTTACATACGCCGTGTAACAGTTGCAGAAAGAAAAAGGCGGGCTTATTCCAGGGCTCGGCGGACTGAAGTCCCGCCGCTATTGTCGGATGGAAAATAAAAAAGTCTGAGGAAAAATCCTCAGACTTTCAGCGCTTCAAGATGGGCTTGAACCAACGACCCCCTGATTAACAGTCAGGTGCTCTAACCAACTGAGCTATTGAAGCAGTGTTTGCGGTTCATTTCTGAATTGCGATGCAAAGGTAATAGGATTATCTGAATTGTGCAAGCTTTTGGCCGAAAAAATGAGGCAAAATCTAAAAAAAACATGAAAAGCATGGCGAAAAGGCCTTTATTAGAGCATAAACGTGTAAATTTGTAGCATCAAAAGACAATTCAGCGCAGGATTATGCCAGACTGGGGAAATCCATCCGGAGCGGTGGGCATCGGCTTAGGGAAGATTTGAAAACAGGACGGCATCCGGCGGAAAAGATTATATCAATTCAAAAAAATAAAATGAGAAGAAGACTGACGGCCATGTTTCTGGCATGTTTGGCGGTGTTCGGAGGGCGGGCCCAGAACACCGGAGACCACAATTTTGAGGTTGCGAAGAACCTTGATATATTCAACTCGATATACAAGCAGCTGGAGGAAATCTACGTGGACACCCTTCAGGCGGGCGACGTGATAGGCACCGGCATCAACGCCATGCTGCGCAGCCTTGACCCTTACACGGCCTATTATCCCGAAGAGGACAAGACGGACCTGAAGATGATGTTCACGGGAAAGTATGCCGGCATGGGTGCGCTGATACGCTATCATCAGCGTCTGAAGACCACGGTGGTTGACGAGCCTTACGAGGGCATGCCGGCAGCCGTGGCGGGGCTGCGCAAGGGCGACATAATCGTTGCCATTGACGACTCTGTCATGACGGGCAAGAAGACCGACTACGTGAGCAGCCGCCTGCGCGGTGATGCCGGAACGAGCTTCATCCTTAAGGTGAAGAGACCGTCGACGGGCAAGATTATGGACTTCAAGATAACCCGCAAGAGCATCAAGCTGCCCGACATACCGTATTATGGGCTGCGTCCGGACAGCATCGGATATATCAATCTGGGTGGTTTCACGGAGGGTAGTGCGCGTGAGATGCGCCGTGCCTTTGTCGATTTGAAGAAGCGCGGGGCGGCCGGTCTGGTGCTCGACCTGCGCGGCAACGGCGGAGGCTCGCTTCAGGAGGCCATAGACATTATTAATATGTGGGTTCCGAAGGGGCTCACCCTCGTCGAGACGAAGGGCAAGCTGGCGCAGGCCAACCGCGCTTACACGACACGCCTCGAACCGGTCGACACGCTGATGCCGATCGTCGTGCTGGTGGACGGCGAGACGGCAAGCGCGGCTGAGATTACGGCCGGCTCCATCCAGGATCTCGACCGTGGTGTGGTCATGGGGGCGCGGACATACGGCAAGGGACTTGTCCAGGTGTCGGTGGACCTGCCGTACAACGCCAATCTGAAGCTGACGACAAGCAAATACTATATTCCCAGCGGCCGCTGCATACAGGCCATCAACTACAAGCACTCGGGCGGGGGATATACCGAGCGTATCCCGGACAGCCTGACGCATGTCTTCCGGACACGTGCCGGACGTGAGGTGCGCGACGGCGGGGGCATCATGCCTGACGTGGAGGTCAAGCCGGACACGCTCCCGAACATCGCCATCTATCTTGACCGCATTGACTCTACGGAAGTGATGTTCGACTATGTGACTGACTACATCGCCTCTCACCCCTCCATCGCTCCCGCCGCAGAGTTCCGTCTGACGGACGCCGAGTGGGAGGAGTTCAAGCAGAGGGTCATCAAGAGCGGCTTCACGTATGACCCCATGAGCGGCAAGCGCTTTGATGAGCTGGTCAAGGTGGCGCGCTTCGAGGGCTATTATGACGACGCGCGTGCGGAGTTTGACGCCCTGAAAGCCAAGCTGAGCCATAATGTCGGCCGTGATTTGGAACTGAACAAGGATGTCATACGCCAGATGATAGAGTCTGACATCGTTTCGGCTTACTATTATCAGGCCGGTTCCGTTTCGGCCGGACTTGTCCGCGACAAGGGTGTGGAAGCAGCCGTGGAGCTGCTGAAGAACAGAACCCGCTATGCGTCCACTCTTTCGCCGCATGCGGCAGAAGAGTAGACGTATAGCGGGAATTATAAAGTCTGAATTATAAATTATAATAAAAAGGAAAGGTGGAAACTTTATGTGCAGAAAGCTTCTATCTTTCTTTTTTAAATAATTTATACCTAGTTAAACTGTTGTTTTTTAGATACTTGTGTGGTTTTGTGATTTTTT
>USFX01000225.1 GCA_900553965.1 uncultured Prevotella sp. | reverse complement strand
CCGCCGTTGGGGAACGACGAGGCGTCCGGCTCCTGCTGGACGAGGAGCTTGCCGCTGAAGTTCTCCACCATGCCGCCCTTGCCGTCATGCTCCACGAAGGCATCGTGCTTCTCGGCCGTACCCTCGGTCAGCGGCTGAAACCAGTGGGTATAGTGGGTCACACCCATCTCCATTGCCCACTGCTTCATGCCTGCCGCCACGGCGTCGGCTATGGAACGGTCGAGTCGTGTGCCGTTGTCAATGACGTCGATGAGCTTGGCATAGACGTCTGCCGGCAGATACTTGTACATCTTCTGACGTGTGAAGACGTATTTGGCAAAATACTCCGACGGCCTTTCGGCGGGGGTTTTCACCTCGACAGCCTGCTTCTTGAAGGCCTCTTCTACTACCTGAAATCTTAAGTTTGAAGACATTATCATATTTCTTTTTGGTTGCCTATTTAATAAATGAAGAGTGAAAAATGAAGAATGAATAATTAGCTACGCCGTCCTGACTCAGCGCAGAAGGAACGGCGTAGCCAATTATTCGCTTCGCTCATCAACACGTCTTCATTCTTCGTTCTTCACTCTTCATTTTCTCAGTCAATGAATCTCTTTGTTATCCCGCCGTATTCCTCAATCCGGCGGTCGCGCAGGAAGGGCCACCAGCGGCGCACCTGCTCACTGTGTTTCATGTCGATGTCGACGATGATGCTCTCTTCCTCGTCCGTGGAAGCCTCATAGTATATCTCTCCCTGCGGTCCGGCGACGAACGATGTGCCCCAGAACGTGATGCCGCGCGTCTGTCCCGATGGGTCCGGCTCATGGCCTACGCGGTTGACAGCCACCACCGGCAACCCGTTGGCAACGGCATGGCCGCGCTGAACGGTCTGCCAAGCACTGCGCTGACGCTGCTGTTCTTCGGGCGCGTCGCTGCTCTCATAGCCTATGGCCGTGGGGTAGATAAGGATTTCCGCGCCCTGAAGAGCCATCAGACGGGCGGCCTCCGGATACCACTGATCCCAACAGACCATCACGCCGAGACGGCCCACGCTCGTGTCAATCGGGTGAAAACCGAGGTCACCGGGCGTAAAATAGAACTTCTCGTAGTATGCTGGGTCGTCCGGGATGTGCATCTTCCGATACTTGCCAGCGATGGTTCCGTCGCGCTCTATCACGACTGCCGTGTTGTGATAGAGCCCCGGCGCACGGCGCTCGAACAGTGACGTGACGATGACGACACCGTATTCGCGGGCCAGCTCGCCGAACATATTGGTTGAAGGGCCGGGTATCGGCTCGGCCAGATCGAAGTTGTCGACGCTCTCCACCTGACAGAAATAGAGCGAGTTGTGAAGTTCCTGAAGAACAATCAACTCTGCTCCGCGCTTCGCCAGGTCGGCCACGCCTTCGGCCAGACGCAGGATGTTGTCGCGCGTATCGGCCGTGTTATGCTGTTGAAGAAATCCTATTTTCATATTATACTTGAATTGTTATATAATGAAAGTCCCTCCCGACCTCCCCTACCGGAAGGAGAAGGGACGGCAAGCGTGCTTTCAGATGAAAGTCTTTTCCGTCTCCTCTCCATCCCGCAGGGCAGGAAGGGAGGGATATTGCATCGTGCAGCAGTGCAGCGAACCGTGTTGCCGGATGACGCTCCGGCAGTCTATGCCGACCGTCTCGCGGTCAGGAAAGGCCTCGGCGATGATGCGGAGAGCCTCGCGGTCGGCGTCCGGCTGGGCGTATGTGGGGCAGAGCACGGCACCGTTGATGACGAGGAAGTTGGCGTATGTGGCCGGCAGCCGTTCGCCGTCGTCGTCATATATCGGTGAGGGTGACGGCAACCGGAGCAGCCGGAACGGACGTCCGTCGGACGTGCGCAGCGTCCGCAACTGTTCTTCCATGCTCCGCAATTCGTCATACTGTTCGTCCTCGGGGTCGTCGCAGCCTACATATAATAATGTGTCATCAGGTGCCACACGCACCAGCGTGTCTATATGACCGTCCGTGTCGTCGCCCGTCAGATTGCCGTGGTCTATCCAGACGATGCGCCGGGCGTGCAGACGGCGCAGCAGTTCCGCCTCTATCTCGGCCTGAGACAGCGGCTGATTGCGGTTGGGGGCCATGAGACAGCCCGTCGTCGTGAACACCGTGCCACGGCCGTCGCTCTCAATCGAACCTCCTTCGAGCACGAAATCAAGAAGGTCTTCATACGTTCCCGCGACAATCCCGGCCTCATGCAGCCGCCTGTTTATGGCGTTGTCGAGCGCGGCCTCAAACTTCCTGCCCCATCCGTTGAAGCAGAAGTCGAGCAGCCGGAGGCCACCACGGTCGTCGGTAAGCGTGATAAAGCCGTGGTCCCGCGCCCAGGTGTCGTTCGTCGGACACGCCAGCGTCGTGATGCGGCCCATCATCTCCTCCGTCGCACCGCCACGTCTGATTTGCTCCAACGCCTCTTCGGGTGCCGGGGCAACGACAATCAGCCTCTGGCGGCGGGCTATTTCAATAGCCATTTCAACATAAGTACGGGTAATTTCGGCCAATATGGGCTGCCAATCGGTAGCCTCGTGCGGCCATGTCAGTTGCACCGCGCTCTGTGGTTCCCACTCGGCGGGCATCCGAAGTCTGTCGTTCGTGATATTGCAGTCAGTCATCTCGTCCTGTCACGGCATTTGTAATTACGCCGCAAAGTTACTCTTTTTTTCCGAGATAACTGCGCTGATGGATGTGTTTTTATATACCACTGTCTTTGTCCGACACGGTTGGCTATATTAAACCGTTCGCTGACAATATAGCTTTCAGCTCTCCGTCCGAAATATTCTCACGTTCGGATTTGTCATAAATAGTAAGGAGCAGAAGTTCCGTATCCGTCTCGGCCACCACAACACCGTAAGTGATAACCCTTGCACCTCCGCTTTTTCCTTTGCCTTTCGACGATATTGCCATTCTGACTTTGCGGATATTATTCCCTAAATCCACTCCTTGCCGCGGATTTTCTGAAAGGGATGTGTTCAGTTTCTTCAAGTCGTCGGCAAAAGAACGGTATCGTTTTGCCAACCGCTTCATGGCTCTAATGAAATCCGGAGTAACCTTTATATCACAACTCATATATAGCTTCTTCCAGAGTTTTAAACGTCACTTTCCCTTCCTTATATTGCTTCAGTTCCTGACAAGCAGTGTTAAGACTGTTCAATATTTCAGCCTTCGTCATACACTCCTCTCCCTCGTCATCTTCTGCCATTGCCGTGTCATCCGGTTTTTCCGTTGCCACCAGCTTATCAGCAAGCCACCGACGATCACGTGCGCTTAGCGATAATGAATCAAGAAACGCCCATATTCCATCTAAAGATACAGTTGCTTTTCTCATTTTTATATACTATCTTGTTTTTACCGTCAGTCCTATCGTCCAGTCACGGCATTTGACATTACGCCACAAAGTTACTCTTTTTTTCCGAGATAACTGCGCCGTGAGGGCGTGTTTTTACCCTTACGTGACACATCAGCATGAATATTCGGATGGCGCCACGCCGTATTTCTTCTTGAAACAGCGTGAGAAATATCTCGTGTCGGCATATCCGCACTTATAGGCCACATCCGATATGTTCGGCTTCCCGCCATCCGCCGGACGGCTGAGCATGCGGGCGGCCTGTCTCATGCGGGCGTCGATGAGCAGTTGGGCGGCCGTGATGCCGACGAGCGAACGCAACTTGCGGTTGAGACTGCTGCGGCT
>USFX01000224.1 GCA_900553965.1 uncultured Prevotella sp. | reverse complement strand
TCCAAAGCAATGATTTTCATATCGTTATTGTTTAACCACCCCTAACCCCTCCTTCGAAAGGAGGGGACTAAGATTCCCCCACTTAAAGGCTTCCATGCGAGTTCTGCAACTTCCTCGTACCCATAATCGGTACATTTTAGTTCAATTTTGAACATACTATCTTTTATGGTGCAAACAGTATATATCGGTTTGGTCGTGAAAATAAAAACAAATGAGAATATAAAAATAAAGAATGACGTAAAATGAGTAAATGGTTTCAAACATTGAGGGTTATCAGCAGAACGGTCGGATGTGTCGTCGTCCTGCTGCTGATGTACCTGACCCTTCTGCCCGTGGAAAGACGGTGGGCAGGGGCGGAGATATTGGTGGCTGACTGGACCGGCGTGCTGCTTCTGACGGGAGCGGTGATGCTTCTCGCTGTAGCCGGGAAGATGAAAATCACGGTTACGGACGTCGTGGTCTTTGCGTGGTTCGCGGTCTACACCGTCATGGTGTGGACGGGAGACACCTATTCCTGCCGGTCGGAATTTCTCCATGCAACCGTCATGTTTCTGCTCTACTTCGCGCTGAGACAGATGTTCGTCGTGGCGGACATGCCGGCGTGGATGATCATCGCCAGTGTCATTGTCGGCGGCTGTTATGAGGCCGTGATGGGCATGGAGCAGATGGTGAACGGCACAAGCCGTCACACGCAGTATCTTCTTACGGGAAATTTCCTCAATCCCGGGCCTTATTCGGCCTATCTGATGATGGGGCTGGCCGTCGGCCTGACGGCAATGGGGGAGGCGGGGAACAAGAGTCTTGCCGGCAGGGTTCCGGCGTTTGTGCCCCGGTGGATGGCGACGGTGGTGGAGAAGATAAGACTGAAGGATTCGCTGCTGGCCACTGTCCTGATAATGGCCGCCGTCCTTCCCGCCACGTGGAGCCGTGCGGCATACGTGGGCATCGGCGTTGTCTGTCTTTGGGCGTACCGGAAGTGGTATTGGAACTACAGATATTTGGTCTGGGGCCTGCTGGTGGTGGCCGGTGTCGCATTCTATATCGTGAAACAGGGTTCTGCCAACGGGCGGATTATAATCTGGGTGGCCGGTCTGGCCACATGGCTCGACAGCCCGTGGACAGGCGTTGGCGTTGGCGGTTTCTGCCATGCCGTGGCCAGGGGCATGGAGCTTCTTCATGATGGCGATGTCTGGCTGTCGTCGGCCGGAGTGACCGACAACGCCTACAACATACTCGTGAAGACGCTCGTGGAGCAGGGCATCGTGGGAGCGGCCTTTGCCGTGGCGCTCTGTGTGGCGGCGATGGGCTCGCTGCGCCGGAGTTGCCGCCCGCTGTTCTACGGCATGGTAGCGCTGCTGACGTTCTCGATGTTCTCCTATCCCTTTGACCTCCTGCCATATAAGATAATCGCCGTGATGACGGTGGCATGGGGCGAGACGGCGGGAGGAAAGGTTCTGACCGGGATGAAGAGAAAATTGACCGTGGCAATGGCCGTAGTGCTCGCTTTCGCCGGACGACAGACGTACGGGCTGATAAAGGAAAGTGACGAGGCGGACCGCGAATACGACGTCTACAGAGGACTGAAAAGCGAGGCGTTCATCGAAGACTACTACGGACTGCTGCCTCTGGAGGGCGACAACGCCGAATTTCTCTTTGAATTCGGCCAGATGCTCCGTGAGGCCGGACGGTATAGCGACAGCAACGACATTCTCAGCCGGGGCATGCTGTGCAGTGCCGACCCTATGTTCTATGTGCTGACAGGCAATAACTACAGGGACATGTCCCGCACTTTTCTGGCTGAGCATTTTTATGAGAGGGCCTTCGCCGTCATGCCGAACCGGGTCTATCCGCTCTATCAGCTCATGAAGCTCTATGAGGAAAACGGTCGGCTGACGGAAGCCAAAGAGACGGCGAGACGGATTTACGTGATGCGCCCGAAGGTGGAATCGAAGGCGACGAAGGACATGCAGGAAGAGGCGGAGACGGTTTTTAAAGAAATAATTGGTAAAGAAATCAGTGATAAAGATGAAAAGGAAATGGAAGATATTCTTAACGGTTTTTATGAGCAGCTCCCTGTTCATCGGGGGTAGCCATGCTCAACGGCTGACGCTGGCCGACGCGATAACGATAGCCCGGGAGAACAGTCTCGACGCTCAGATAGCGCGCTACTCTTATATGAGCAGCTACTGGCAGTATCGCTCGTTCAAGGCTCAGCTGCTGCCCTCGGTGAACATCGGCGGCAAGCTGGGCGGTTTCAACCACTCGGTGGTCGAGGCGCGCGACCCCGAGACGGGACGTGTCAGTCTCGTCAACAACAACACGATGACGAACTCGATGACGCTTTCCGTCGACCAGCAGATAGCGGCCACGGGCGGCAAGGTGTCGCTGCAGTCGTATCTCTACAGGCTGGACCAGTTCACGTACAACGAGAAGACGTATAACTCCCAGCCGCTGCGCATCAGCTACACCCAGCCGCTGCGCTCGTTCAACACGCTGAAATGGGAGAAGAAGACGGCTCCCGTGGAATATCGGATAGCGGAACGGACATACATCGCCGCGCTGGAGGACATAACGATAAAGGTGACGCTGCTGTTCTTCAACGTTCTGGCGGCGCAGTCGGACTACCGGCAGAGCGTGAGGACGGTCAGCGACCGCGAACGGCTGTACGAGGTGGCGCAGAAGCGGCTCGCGCTGACCACCACGACGAAGAGCGAGGTGCTACAGATGGAGCTGTCGCTGCTCAACGCCCGCATGGCCGTGACGCAGAACCGGCTGGCGCTTGACGACGCCATGTACGGGCTGTTCTCGTTCCTGCGCGTCAGCGACTATTCGGGGGCGGAGCTTGTGACGCCTTACACCGTGCCGGACATTACGGTCGGTGTGGACGAGGTGCTGCAGAAGGCCATCACGAACTCATCCCACTCTCTTGAACAGAAGCTGCAGATGCTTCAGGCTGAGAAAGAGCTCGCGCAGGCCAAGTCAAACCGGGGCATACAGCTGACGCTCAGCAGCGAGCTGGGATTCACTCAGACGGGCCAGACGATGGACGCGGCGTACAGCCGGCTGAGGGACAACGAGATTGTCGGTCTGTCGCTGTCGCTGCCCATTTTCGACTGGGGCGTGAGCCGCGGCAAGGTGAGAATGGCTCAGGCACGGCTCGACATGATGCGCACAAAGGTGGAACAGACACATCAAGACTACATGGAGGATCTGAGGAAGAAGGTGACTCAGTTCAACGCACAGCCGCAGCAGTGCCGCAACGCCCTGCGTGCGCAGGATATAGCCGAGGAGCGGTATGAGATTACCCGCCGGCGGTATGAGACTGGGGCCATATCGGTCACGGACCTCAACACGGCGCAGCAGGAGATGGAGTCGGCCAAGGCGCAGTATATCAGTCAGCTGAAAACATTCTGGAACGATTACTATACGTTGCAGAAGTCGACGCTGCACGACTGGCAGCGCGGACGTGACATCACGGTGGACTTTGACGAGCTGACGAAGTGACGGGGCCCCACCCCGACCCTCCCCAAAGGGAGGGCGCCTACGGGATGAAGGGCAATTGTCTGAGATGTGAGAATAGATTTGTTAAACAATAACCATTTATAAACAAAAGGCCTACAGCCTTCTTTCCCTTACCCCATGAGGTGGTGGAGAGATGTTTCATCCCGCAGGTACCCTCCCCTTGGGGAGGGCCGGGGTGGGGCCCTATTTAAATATATATATGATGAAGAAGTATATGAAGATAATTGTGGCGG
>USFX01000223.1 GCA_900553965.1 uncultured Prevotella sp. | reverse complement strand
GGAAAGAGCGAACGGCTCTCGTACGCCAAGAGCAGCATCTACACGCAGAAAGGTGACCACAAGGCGGCCGTGGAGGAAATGAAACGGCTGGCGGACCAGTATCCCAACGACCTCAACTACCGCGGCATGTACGGCGACATTCTCCTCGTCAACGGCGAGAAGGAGAAGGCGCTGGAGGTTTTCGGCTCCATACTCCGCGAGGAACCGGACAACAGACACGCGCTGGCCTCGCTGCGGCTCTATCACAAGGAGAACCATGACACGGCCTCGGCTGACTCGATCACGCGGATTCTGCTGATGGACAAGGATACGGACTCGGCCACACGGATTGAAATCATGCGGCAGGAGATTACGGAGAACGAGCAGAACGGTGGCGACAGCACGAAGATTCTCCGTCTCTTCGACATGATGGAAGCCGTCCCGCAGGAGAACGCCGATGTCTCAGAGCTACACGCGGCGTACATGAATCTGAAGAAGATGCCGCAGGACAGCATCAGCCGCGTGCTGCGCCACATCCTGACAATTGAGCCGGACAACGCCGCGGCAAGGCTTCAGCTGGTCGGCTACGCCTGGAGCAGGGAGGACCGCAAGACCGTGATTGAGCTGTGCGGAGCCGCCCGTCAGTACAATCCGGACGAAATGGCGTTCTACTACTATCAGGGAATGGCCTATTACATAGATGATGACTACGACAGCGCGCTGAGCACGTTCCAGAACGGCATCGGCGTCATAACGGACAAGAGCGACCCGGCCATCGTGTCGGACTTCTACTCCGTGATGGGCGAACTGCTATATAAGAAAGGACGGAAGGAGGAGGCATACGCCGCATACGACTCCTGTCTGCAGTGGAAGGACGACAATATCGGCTGTCTGAACAACTATGCCTACTATCTGAGCATGGACGGACGGGAGCTGGAAAAGGCCGAGCGCATGAGCTACCGAACGATAGAGGCCGATCCGGAGAACGCCAACAACCTCGACACCTACGCGTGGATTCTCTTCCTTCAGGGCCGGACGGCCGAGGCGAGGGTCTACATCGACCAGGCTCTGAAGCATGATGACGACCTGAGCGCCGTCATCCTGGAGCACGCCGGCGACATCCACGCCGTCTGCGGCGACATGGAGAAGGCGCTGGAGCTATGGAACAAGGCCGCCGTGAAAGACCCGGAGAACAGCAAACTGAAAAGAAAGATAAAACAGAAAAAATACCTGAAATGATGATTAAGCTATCGAAACTGATCAAATGTGCTGCTATCGCGCTCCCGCTGATGCTGGGCGCCTGCAAGTCGGCAAAGACCGTGGAAAGCAGCACTGCAACACAGGCCGCACCGGCGGACAAGCAGGACTTCCTGCAGAAGGTGTCTGACAACGCTCAGTATACCAAGTTCATAACCTCTAAAATCAAGTTTCAGGTGCAGGTCGGCGCTCAGGACATCGCCCTCACGGGCAACCTGAAGATGAAGCGCGACGACGTGATACGCCTTCAACTGATGGCTTTCGGCTTCGTGGAGGCCGGACGGCTGGAGTTCACAAAGGAGTATGTGCTCATCATGGACCGCATCAACAAACAGTATCTGAAGGTTCCGTATGAACAGCTGGACTTTCTGCGCAACAGCGGACTGAATTTCTATTCGTTGCAGGCACTGTTCTGGAACGAGCTATTCATGCCGGGAAAGGCCAAAGTGACGGAATCGGCATACCAGAGCTATGAGACGACGCCCGACGGAAACGATATGATCATCTCGCTCGACCAGCCCTCCATGTCATACAAGTGGCTCGCAGGACAGCAGGACGGCGAAATCAAGATGGTCAACGTCATGCACAAGTCGCAGGTGAGGAAGACCCAGCTCAACTGGGACTACCGCGCCTTCAAGCCGCTGGGCAACAAAAAGTTCCCCACGGACAATGTCATTGTCTTCACCGCCGGCGACAAGGAGGTGAAGCTCGGTATGAAACTCAACTACATCGGAAGCGAGAGCGACTGGGAGACACGCACCGAAGTATCGGCCAAATACAGGCAGGTGACGGTCGACGAGATTTTGCGCCGCTTCATGGCGCTCTGAACATAAAGGTGCAGAAGCAGCAGCACGGAATATGAGACGTTTATTCTTAATGATAGTTCTGGCCGCCCTGGTTACCGGTTCGGTTGCACAGCAGCAACGGAGGACCGGCAGCCGGGCGCGTACCACAACTACGGCGAAGAAGAAAGCAACGGCAAGAAAAGCCTCCACCGCGAGGAAGACGAACAGACCGAAGGCCCGGACGACAAGGAGGAAAGGCAAGGCGGGGGCCAGCGTGTCCATCAAGGGACTGCAGAACGAACAGGCGCAGATAAAGCGCAACATCAGGCAGCAGGAACAGAAGCTGCGCTCCAACGAGCGGGATGTGAAGAAAAGGCTGCAGAACCTGATGATCATCAACACCGAAATAGAGGACAAGCGGAAGACCATCGACACCATACGGCGGGACATAAGCACGCTCGACGGCAATATCGTGCAGCTCGACCGTCAGCTCAAGGAACTGCAGGCACAGCTCGACGACCGCAAGCAGAAGTTCGTGAAGTCGATGCGCTATATGCACCGGAACCGCTCGATTCAGAACCAGATGATGTTCATCTTCAGTGCGAAGAACTTCAGTCAGATGTACCGCCGAATGAGATTTATGCGTGAATATGCCGCCTATCAGCGGGCACAGGGCGAGATGGTCAAGTCGACGCAGGCCGAAGTGACAGCCAAGCGCGACCAGCTGGACGAGACGAAGCAGCACAAGAGCAATCTCCTGAGCCGCGGCGAACGCGAGCGGGCCAATCTGGAGAACAAGCAGACGGAGCAGCAGAAGGTGGTCTCTACGCTTCAGAAGCAGCAGAAAACCATCCAGCAGATCATCGAACAACAGCGGAAGCGTGACGCCGAACTGAATGCGAAGATTGACCGTCTGATTGCCGAGGAGGTGGAACGGGCACGCAAGCGGGCTGAAGCAGAAGCCAAGAGAAAGGCGGAAGCTGAAGCGGCGCGGAAGCGGGCCGAGGAACTGGCACGCAAAAAGGCGGAAGCGGAGGCTGCCGCACGTGAGAACGCACGCCGCATAGCCGAGGCAAAGGAGAAGGAACAGAGGCTCAAAGCGGAGGCTCAGGCCGCTGTACGGAAGAGCGCGGCAGAGAAAGCGGCGGCAGATAAGGCTGCCCGCGCCGCGGAGAAAGCGCGTCGGGACGCAGAAAGAAAGGCGGAAACAGACGCTCGTGAGCATGCCAAGGAAATGGCGGAGGCACGAAAATCGAACGAGCTGATATATAAGATGGACTCTGAGGACCGCCGTATCAGCGGCAGTTTCGAGAGCAACCGCGGCCGTCTGCCCATGCCGGTGACGGGCAGTTACCGCATCGTTAGCCACTTCGGACAGTACAACGTGGAAGGCCTGAAGGGCGTGAGACTCGACAACAAGGGCATCAACATTCAGGGACAGCCGGGCGCACAAGCCCGAAGCATATTCGACGGTGAGGTGAGCGCAGTGTTCAACTACGGCGGAACGACGGGCGTCATGGTGCGCCACGGCAGCTACATCTCCGTCTACTGCAACCTGTCGTCCGTCAGTGTCCACCGCGGACAGAAGGTTTCAGCCCGCCAAGTGCTCGGAACGATAGGCCAGGACAACATCCTCCAGTTCCAGCTACGCCGCGAGAAAGGCAAGCTGAACCCGGAAGCGTGGCTCGGAAGATAACTTTTAAGTGAAGAACAAAGAGTGAAGAGTGAAGAAGTTGCTGC
>USFX01000222.1 GCA_900553965.1 uncultured Prevotella sp. | reverse complement strand
CCCCGCCATGACGGCCAAGGCGGCGGAGCTGGTGCTCTCGGCACCGATTGACTCCGAAAGCACGGGGCTGCTGGCCCTGATGTATCACGAGGGTATCGGCGTTCCCGCCGACCTCGACAAGTGTTTCGCACTGGCCGAAAAGGCGGTGGCGGAGGGCGGTGACGGTCTCGGCTATTTCCTGCTGGGATATATGTGCGACAACGCCGAGACACCTGACCAGGCCGAGGGCGGGCCGCGCCAGAAGTATGACCACTATGACGCCGAACGCTTCTATGAGCTGTGCTCCAGGACGGACAGCCGCTGGGCCACGCCGGCCCATCTGTGGCTCGGCGACTACTATATGGACTCGGCTCAGGGCGGCGACCCTGAGATTGCCGTTGAGCACTATGAGGCCATCGGAGAGAAGAACGGCGACGCGGCATGCCGGCTGAGCGACTACTATTGGGACCAGCTCACCGTCGACGCCGTCATACCGGAGGAATACCGCGACAAGGATCTGAGGGAGAAAATATTCAAGTGGACGCAGCTGGCCGTACGCGACAATCCCCATGACTATTCCTACCGCATGGGCTGGTGCTACGCAGACGGCATAGGATGTGACGCGAGGAAGGGCTTCCGGCTCGCGCGGAAATACTGGGAGGATGCCTAGGGCTTCGGGGACTGGCGGGCGGCCGACGCCATCGCCACGCTCTTTGAGGAGCGCCTCGAAGAACTCCCGCCGGACGCGGACGAATGGGAGCGTGAGCGCTGCCGCAAGGAGATTGCCTCATGGCGGAAGCTGGCGGAGAAGACCCGCGAGCGTGAGTGGGCCGAAGAGCCCGACTGTTCGATGGAGGAGGACTGAGACGGGGACGTATAAGAAAAGCGGATGAAGCGCTTGGTAGGGGCTGGTTTCCCCTGCCAAGCGCTTCATCCGCTTTTTGATAGACTCTCATCAGGCCGTAGCACGGCTCTTGTAACGGTGTTGCCTGTTGACAACTGCTACGGAAAGCGTCAGCGCGGACCGTCGCAGAGCGATATGATTTTGTCCATCCATCCCGCGAGCGGCGACGGACAGCTGAGCATGCCGCCACGGTATTGGAGGTTGAGCATGGAGTAGCGTATGCGCAGTCCGGGCTGGTATTTGTCGTTATAGACGGACAGGCTTCTGCCGTTGATGTTGTCTTCGGCTTTTACTTCAATGGGGATTATGAGCTCTTCTTTCTGTATGACAAATTCGATTTCGGCCTTCCCGTCCGATGTCCAGTAATATGGCGCACGGCCGTTCATCAGTGGCATGATTGACTGAAGTACGGCGTTTTCGGCCATTGCTCCCTTAAATTCAGTGTAGTTTGCTGTAGGGTTTATTATCACCGTGGCCGGAAGATTGGCCATGCGCCGCAGAAGTCCGCAGTCGCAGGCATAAACCTTGAACGCGTTCTTTGTCTCGTATGCCGACAGAGGCAGCCCGGGCTTGCTTATGTTATATATGATGTGTATCATTCCGGCGTCTTCCAGCCACATCAGCGCGTCCTCATAGTCTTTAGAGCGGGCACCGGATTTGATGATGCGGTATATGAACTTACGGTTCTCCTTTGATAACTGAGCCGGCAGCGAGCGCCACAACGAGTGTATGCGCGGTATTTCCCGCGGTTCGGCATATTTGGCAAAGTCCAGTTCGTAGAGGTCGAGAATGTTCTGCAGCACGTTGTCAACCTGAGCGATGCCTTTGTCCGTGAGCATGGCGATGACCGCCTCCGGCATGCCTCCGCATATTTGGTAGCGGCGGTATTCGGTCTTCAGCTTGTTGATAATGATTTCCGGCAGATGGCTGATTTCCGTCAGGCTGTCTACATAGCCGTATGTCTTGGGGTCGCTTGAGCGCAGGAACTCACGGAAAGACACAGGATACATCCTGATGATGCTCACCTTGCCGACCGGGACAGTCATGCGCCTTCGCCTCACGGCGACTCCCAACAGCGAGCCGGCGGCAATGATATGGTATTGCGGCGCATCCTCGCAGAAGTATTTCAGACTGTTGAAGGCTTCCTCACATTCCTGTATCTCGTCGAAAATCATGAGAGTCTGGCCAGCTATTATTGGCTGGTCGCAGTACAGCGTGAGCTCTTTGACGAGCCGGTCAGGCGATTTCGTGGCTTGAAAGACGGATTTCAGTTCCGGTTGACGGTCGAAATCAAACTTCACGCAGTATTTGAAACATTCCTTTCCGAATGTCTCCATGACCCATGTCTTGCCGATTTGGCGTGCTCCTTCCAGCAGAATGGGCTTTCTTTCCGGGGCATCTTTCCATGTTTGAAGGATTCCGAGGATGTCGCGCTTTATTTCCATAATAACACTGTTAAGTTCCGATTAGTGTGGTAAACATACATTTTTCGGAAGTAGATAGTGCAAAAATACTATTTTTTTGCCATACGGCCAACTGATAACACTATAAAAAATGAAGTTAATCAGGCGCGGAATGTTGAGGCTGGAATGAAAATAAAGGAAGATGGGGATATTTCGGCTGAAAATCATTAACTTTGCAGTGCGCGGTCACGCACAGGACTACTGCAGCTCAATCTGTGGCAAACGGATGTCCAATGAAGATTTTATGAAGATTCAAAAAGAAAATAATGATGGAGAAAACTGTTAATAATTATATCAAGACATATCCCGACCTGATGGCGGGACGGAAGATAATATATGTCCACGGCTTCGGTTCCTCGGGCCAGTCGGGCACGGTGACGCGGTTGCGGGAGATGCTGCCGGGAGCCGAAGTGATAGCCCCCGACCTGCCGATACATCCGGCTGAGGCCATGACGCTGCTGCGCGGATTGTGCCGCGACGAGCAGCCAGACCTCATCATCGGCACCTCCATGGGCGGCATGTACGCCGAAATGCTCACCGGATATGACCGTATCCTGCTCAATCCGGCCTTCCGTATCGGTGACGACATACTGAAAAACAACATGCTCGGCAAGGTCACGTTCTACAGTCCGCGGTCGGACGGCATGACGGAATTCATGATGACGAAGCAGCTTCAGGCCGAATATCAGGACATCGCGACGCAGTGTTTCGCCGACACCGGCGAGAAAGAGCAGCGCCGCGTATGGGGACTCTTCGGACTGGAAGACCCTGTCGTACATACGCGCGACCTCTTCGCGGAACACTACCGCAATGTGCTCGACTTCCACGGCGAGCACCGCATGAACGATACCGTGCTGATGCACTCTGTCCTGCCCGTCGTCCGGTGGATTGACGACCGCCAGAGCGGACGCCAGCGCAGCATCGTCTATATCTCGATAGAGGGCACGATGATGGGCCGCGACGACCGTCCGATGCCCAGTCTGTTGAAGGCCTACCGTCTGTTATTAGAGAGTTATGACGTCTATGTGGTGGCCGCGGCGCCGACGAACGACACCGGTTATGCCCGCCGCATGCAGGAATGGACGTTCGAGACGCTTGGCGTGGCGGCCTACAACAGGCTTATCCTCACCAACCGCAAGGACCTTCTTTACGGCGACTACCTCATCGACGGACTCACGGACAACGCCTCCCGCGACTTCATGAGCACGCGGATAGACTTCGGTTCCGACACGTTCAAGACGTGGGATGACATCATCGAGTATTTCGGCCGGCTGGGAGGACAGTGACGGAATATTTAAGTGTAGAAGCAGAAGTATTTAAACGTAGAAGCCGGAATATTTAAACGCAAAGACGCCAAGGCGCAGAGTTTTCCAAAAGGAGAGCTCTGCGCCTTGGCGTCTTTGCGTTTAAATATTCCGGCTTGCCCGCATGACAAGCCTGTAAAGGTTGCAACCGACGAAATTTCCGGCCACTTCACCTATATATAATATGAGCAGTTCAGCGGTGAAG